>CAYMJK010000506.1:0-3579 GCA_964390535.1 uncultured Phycisphaeraceae bacterium
GTCTACTGCCTGTGCGGCGATGGCGAAGCCCGGGAGGGGCAGATCGCCGAGGCGCTCGACTTCATCATCGATCGCAAGCTCACCGGCATCCTGCCCATCTTCAACTGCAACGGGTGGGGCCAGGCCGGGCGCGTGAGTGAGCAGCAGTCGCCGGAGAAGCTCCAGGCGCGGCTGGAGGCCCTCGGCTTCGATGTCCGCCTGATCGACGGGCACAACCCGGCGCAGATCAAGGAGGCCTTCGAGGCCTTCATCGCCGGCGCACAGGGCGCCCGCGATGGCGCCAGCGTCAGCCCGATCGCCGTCGTCGCCCGCACCGTCAAGGGCTGGGGCGCCCCCTCCGTTCAGGGGGGCGGCTGGCATGGCAAGCCCCCGGCCGGCGAGGCCCTCGAGAAGGCCCGCCGCGAGCTCGACGAGCGCCGCATCGAGCTCACCAGCGCCCTCACGCCCGCCGACACCTTCGAGATCCAGCCCCCGACGCAGGCCGACGCTCCCGATGAAACCCTCCCGGACACCCCCGGCTTCGCCGAGACGATGAAGCGTTTCGACATGGAGTCGCTGCTGCACACCGGGCGGCTGGCCACCCGCAAGGCGTACGGGGTCGCGCTGCGGGGCCTCGGGCACGCCTCCACCCGCGTCGTCGTGCTGGATGCCGACGTCTCCAACTCGACCTTCGCGGAGATGTTCGGGCGAGACCCCGAACTCGCCAGCCGCTTCATCGAGTGCAAGATCGCCGAGCAGAACATGATCTCCGTCGCCGCGGGGCTCAGCGCCGGCGGCAAGATCCCCTTCTGCTCCAGCTTCAGCAAGTTCATCACGCGGGCGTACGACCAGATCGAGATGGCGATCAACTCCGGCGCCAACCTCAAGATCGTCGGCAGCCACTCCGGCGTCACGCTCGCCGCGGATGGCCCGAGCCAGATGGCCCTGCCCGATGTCTCCTGGTTCCGGGCCTGGACCACCATGCGCGATCACCGCGGCAACCCGGGGTGCTATGTGCTCCAGCCGGCCGACGCCTGGGCCGCCTACGCCCTGACCAACGTCATGGCCGAGTACGAAGGCGTCTGCTACATGCGCACGCTCCGCCCGGACACCGAGTTCCTCTACTCCGACGATGTCGTCTTCAACCTCGGCGGGTTCGAGGTGCTCAATGAGGGGCGCGACATCGTCATCTGTGCCGCCGGGTACATGGTGCACGAGGCCAACAAGGCGATCGACGCGCTCGACCGCGCCGGGGTCAACGCCACCCTGGTCGATCTCTACTCGCTGCCGTTCGACGAGGAGAAGCTGCTCGACCTGATCGGCGCCAACAACGGCTACGTCATCAGCTTCGAGGACAATTACGGCGGCGGCATCGGCTCGGCCATCGCCGACGCGCTGACCTCCTCCGGCGACGCCTTCACCCTCCGCCAGTTGCACGTGCGCCACATCCCCAAGAGCGCCCGCACCGCCGACGAGCTGCTCGAGATGTGCGGCCTCACCGCCGATCATCTCGTCAAGGCGGTGATGGAGGCGCTGCAGGTGGCGTGACGCCAAAGGCAGAACGCAGAGATCGCAGAGGGAGCGCAGAGATCGCAGAGTCGGGAATGGGTTGTGTGCGCATCAGGAATTCGCGAGGGCGCGCAGCACAAAGATCCATTCAGACTCTGCGTCCTCTGCGCTCCCTCTGCGATCTCTGCGTTCCATGCCTCTGTCCGTGGTGAACTGACCCATGCTCGAGAACATCTCGTGGACCACCGTGGCGATCTTCCTGGCAGACATGGCCCTCCGCATCGGCCTCGCCATCCGCATCATCATGCGCCGCGAGACCACCGGCGCCACCCTCGCCTGGCTCAACCTCATCCTGCTCTTCCCCTTCGGCGGGGCGATCATCTACCTGATGATCGGCGAGAGCCGCACCGGCCGCCTGCGGGCCTATCAGGAGCGGCTCTCGATGCCCGCGTGGAACCAGTGGATGGCCGACCTCCGCGAGCGGGCCCATCCGAGCGCCGACCGTCTCGCGCCGCCGGCGCTGCGGCTGGCCCGGCTCGCCGAGGCCCGCACCGGGCTGCCCGCGCTGGATGGCAACGACCTGCAGCCGCGCAAAGGCGCCGAGGAGGCGTTTGCGGCAATGATCGCCGACATCGACAGCGCCACCAGTTCGTGCCACCTGCAGACATACATCTGGGGCGTTCGCGGGGCGGGAGCCTCGCTGGCCGAGGCGGTCATGCGGGCAGCGCAGCGCGGCGTCGCCTGCCGCGTCCTGGTCGACAGCCTCGGTTCGCAGGGGTTCCTCGGCGGCGAGCTTGATGCGGCCATGCGACAGGCGGGCGTGCGCATCGAGGACACCATGCCCGTCGGCCCGCTGCGCTCGCGCTTCGCCCGCGCCGACCTGCGCAACCACCGGAAGATCGCGGTGATCGACGGCGCCGTGGGATATACCGGCAGCATGAACTTCGTCGACCCGCGCTACTTCAGGATCGGCGCAGGCGTGGGGCAGTGGCTCGACCTCATGGTGCGCCTGCGCGGGCCGATCGTCGAGGCCCTCGGCGCCATCTTCATCCACGAGTGGGAACTCGCCACCGACGACAATCTCGACGAGATGCTCGGCAAGTCCAACGTCACCCCGCAGCCCGCGGCCGGGACGATCGCGGCCCAGGTTGCCCCCTCCGGACCCACCCCCACCGCCGGGGACATCCACGAGGTCATCCTCGCCGCGGTGTACGAGGCGCACCGGGAACTCACCATCACCACCCCCTACTTCGTGCCCGATCCGGCGCTGCGACTGGCGCTGGAGAGCGCCGCCTCCCGCGGCGTGCGCGTGCGCATCATCCTGCCGCGCCGGGTGGACAGCCGCCTGGTCCACTTCGCCAGCCGCTCATACTTTCAGGATCTGCTCGACCGCGGCGTGCAGATCTACCGGTTCCACGATGGCCTGCTGCACACCAAGTTGATGACCGTCGACGGTCGCATCGCACTGCTCGGCACGGCCAACCTCGACCCGCGCAGCTTCTGGCTCAACTTCGAGAACACCCTGCTCGTGTACGACGAGGACGCTACCCGTCAGCTCGACGAGATCCAGGAGAGCTACATCGCGGCGTCCGAATCGGTGGACCCCGAGCGCTGGCGCCAGCGCCACTTCATCCGCCGCTTCATCTGCAACGTCGCGCAGTTGTTCGCCCCGGTGCTGTAGGAAGGGGGGGGCGAGAGAACAGAGAGCGGAGAACAGAGATCAGACAACAGAGAGCGTCGGGATGCGCGCGCGGCGAGGCCGCCGCGGTCTTCCTGCCTCCTGACCCCTGACTCCTGACTCCCGCCCACCCCCCATACCCTCCCGCATGGCCGCCACTCCTCCAGGCCCGATCGACCCCGCCGCGCGAATCGGTCATGTGCACCTGAAGGTCGCCGATCTCGAGCGGGCCATCGCCTTCTATCACGGCGTGCTCGGCTTCGAGATCACGCAGCGCTGGGGCGCCGACGCCGCCGTCCTCGCCGCCGGCGGCTACCACCACCACATCGGCCTCAACCCCTGGCGCAGCAAGGGCGGCCAGCCCCCGCCGCCCGGCGCCACCGGCCTCTTCCACCTCGCAATCCTGTATCCGA
>CAYMJK010000507.1:0-2690 GCA_964390535.1 uncultured Phycisphaeraceae bacterium
GGTAATACGCGTGCTCCCAGACATCCAGCCCCAGGATCGGCGTCCCGCGCAGCCCCGCCACCGACTCGCCCATCAGCGGGTTGTCCTGGTTGGCCGTCGAGCCGATCACCAGCCCGCCGTCCTTCACCACCACCCAGGCCCAGCCGGAGCCGAACCGCGCCGCCCCCGCCGCGGCGAACTGCTCCTTGAACCTGTCGAATCCACCGAAGGCGCTGTCGATTGCGCTCGCCAGTTCGCCTTTGGGCATTCCGCCCCCCCCGCCGCTCCCCGCCGGGGCCATGATCGTCCAGAACAGGGAATGGTTGGCGTGTCCCCCGGCGTTGTTCCTCACGGCTGTCCGCTTCTCCGCGGGCAGGTCGGAGAGGGCCGCCAGGACCTCCTCGACCGGTTTTTCAGCCCAGGGCGTCCCGGCGAGGGCCTCGTTGGCCTTCGAGACGTACGCCCCGTGGTGCTTGCCGTGATGGATCTCCATGGTGCGGCCATCAATGTGCGGCTCGAGGGCGGAGGCGGGATACGGGAGCTGCGGCACGGTGAACGGCATGATTTGCCACCTTTTGTTTGCGTTTCAGTCGGGTCGTCGGCGGGGGCCAGCCGTGAGGCTATCCACAATTGCTCGAACCGATTTGGACGTGGGTGATATTTCGGATACTCTAGACCCCCGTGGCGGAAGCGACCGGCGTGGGGTCCCCAGGCAGCGGCTGAGCGGGCGCCTCTTGGAGCGAATTTCTCTTGGAGTGATTCTAAGGAAGCAGGAAACAAAATCGGCCCTCAGGCGTACCAAGAGATGGCGACACTGTTCGTCGCCCGGCGCCCGCGGACCGAAGCCGGCCGAGGCCGGTCCGTGGGGCCAACCCCCAAGAGCGCTGGCGGCTCACTCCGGAGAGTGGGCACGCAGGACAATCCGAAGCGGGGTCCCAGCGTGTGGGGCGCCGCAGACGGGGGGAGACTGGTCAGAGAGAGCGATGCCGCGCTCGCAGCGCGGAGGTGAGCAATGAAGCGACATACCCCCAGCCCCCTCGAGCAGGCCCGCAGGCGACACCGTGTGGACGTCACCGGTGGCGCCGCGCGCGCCCGGCGCACCCTCAGCCGCGAGGACGAGATGCTCCTCAACCGGCTCATGACCCACGAGCAGGACTTCATCGACAGCCCCGCCTTCTACGAGGAGGATGCTGAGCGCAAGATCTACGAGGAGGCCCCGGACATCCAGAAGCCGGACACCACCTGGTACCACCCGGTGATGGACGACCTCTCCGGCGCCCGCACCCGCACCGTCAAGAGCAGCCAGCAGGTGATCCTCACCGGCGCCGAGGAGAAGGTCCTCTTCCACCAGTTCAACTACGCCCGCTGCCGCGTGTGGCGGATGCAGCAGGAGATCTGGGAGCAGCCCGATCGCCGCCCCAGCCCCGAGCAGGCCGAGGAGGTCCTCCGCTGGCGTCGCCGGGCCGACCGGATCCGCGAGCAGATCGCCGAGACCAACCTCGCCCTCGTGCTGGCCATGGCCAAGCGCACCCGCATGAGCGAGGTGGACTTCGCCGACCTCGTCAGCGAGGGCAACATGGCCCTCCTGCGCGCTGTGGACAAGTTCGACGCCGGCCGCGGCTACAAGTTCAGCACCTACGCCTGCCGGGCCATCCTCAAGGCCTTCAGCCGCCAGGGCATGAAGCTCAGCAAGTACCGCCAGCGGTTCCCGACCGACTTCGACCCCAAGCTCGAGAAGTCCAACTTCCTCGAGACCCGCCGGGCCGACTTCGAGCGTGACACCGCCGACGAGGTCAAGCGCATCGTTCAGGAGAACCGGGCCGACCTTACCAGCGTCGAGCGGACCGTCATCGAGCACCGCTTCGGCATCGAGGCCGACGAGAACGAGAAGCCCATGACCCTGGAGCAGGTCGGCCAGATCATCGGCGTCACCAAGGAGCGCGTCCGCCAGATCCAGAACAAGGCGATGGAGAAGATCCGCTCCGAACTCGAGAAGAACTTCCTCGGCTACGGCCCCGCCGCCGAAGTCGACGAACAGGAACTCGACGAGGCAACCAGCCTCAACTGACCCCGTCCGGGGGATCGCCAGACCCACGAGAAACCCGAAGCGCCCCGCCCCCTGGCGGGGCGCTTTTCTGCGCGCCCGACGATCGCTCGCGGCCTCCCCCTCGCCCCCGTTTTCGCCTCCCGTCCGGGAACAACCCCGCCCCCCATGCGAACCGGAGCGGACCGCCCCGGCGGGCACGTGACGCCCGGGGTGGCTACATTACACCGTCCACAACACGCCACATCTGCAATCGATTTGTGTGGCCGGGCGGGCGCCGCGCCGCCCGCCGTCGAACCAGACACCGGCTCGGGGAGAGCCGGTCACGAGGGAGGGCCGATCAGGCCATGACACCGATCACGACGGAGTCCGCCGCCTCGCACACCGGGCACGTGGTCCTCGACCCGGACCGCAAGCACGATCCCCATGAGACGCGCTTCGGCGACTTCCTCAAGGCGGCCATCAAGTTCGCCGCCTCCGACCTCATTATGAAGACGGGCCAGCAGCCGAAGATCCGGCTCCGCGGCGCCCTGCGCCCGCTGGAGACGACCAAGGTGGATGCCGAGGAGTTCTTCTCCATCGCCCGCCACATCCTCACCGAGGAGCAGTTCAAGGATCTGCACCACTTCGGCCACGTCGACTTCGCCTACGACTACGACCTCGACCA
>CAYMJK010000508.1:0-10764 GCA_964390535.1 uncultured Phycisphaeraceae bacterium
TCGGCGCCGAACCACACCGGGAGCGGATCGTTGTTCTCCTCGTGGCTGAACTCGGACACGTCGAAGATGTTGCCCGACAGCAGGACCAGCGCCCCTTCGCCGATCGGCAGCCACACCTGCGGCTTGACACAATCCGAGTACGCCGGCCATTGCAGGAACTCATCGCGAAAGCCGGGCCCGAGCCGATCAAGAATGCCCGCGTGCAGGTAGGTCCCCCAGCAGCTTCCCCGCACGCTGTTGTGCCGCAACGGTCCCAGGCTACGCCACAGCTCATCATTGACCAGACGCAGCCATGTCACGGGCATGTACCTCGGAGAAATCATAATAGTGATACCCGCCGCGCACATGCTGCTCGGGCGCCACATCGATGATGGCGTGGTAGCAACCGCGTCCGCACAGCAACTCGAGAATCCGGCACGCCACGCGCTGAACTGATGCAGGATCGGCAACCAGATCGCGGCACACGTGCAGCCCGACGGCGGTGATCTGGTCGTCATCGTCATCAATCGGTTCGCGCGGCTCGACCAGCAGGTGCCACAGCGGGAAGTGCCGCTCCGGCTCACCCCGTCGGCGCGACCACGCGATCCTGACATCCGAGCAATCCCTTGGCGCTTCGGCAAGCACCTCCTGTACGCCCACGATCCGGCGCGGGCGCGTCGCTTTGATAAGGCTCCCATAGCGCTTCTCCCGATCCCAGAATGGAGGGGCGGGTTCCTCGTCATACCGGCGATCCGCCGTGAGGGACGGGCACATTCTCAGGCTCGCCAGCGTGCCCGCGGTCCACTCGGCGCTGGCGTCAAGGATCTGGCTCGCCAACGCCGCGGCGTCTTCGAACGGCTCATCGAGATAGCCGACGATCGAGATGTACTCGTCGGGGATCCCCATCGGGGCTGGCCCTGCCGCTGTGGCCGTCGGAGCGGGCGCCGGGGCGTCGGTGGCAGCGGAGATGGTTTCCCTCGGCGCGATACTACCTCGGCGGCGCCACGAGAAAGCTGTTCCAGCGCTCGCAGATTTCCGCTATCCTGCCCCCACACACCGCGAGGAGAAGGAAATGAGATATCGGACTCTGCTGATCCCGGCCATCGCCGGCGCCCTGTTCGCATCCACCGCCTCCGCCCAGTGCCGCGCCGATCTCACTGGCGATGGCGCGCTGGACTTCTTCGACTTCCTCGAGTTCCAGAACCTCTTCGCCGCGGGAGATCCGCGCGCCGACTTCACGGGTGAGGGCGTGCTCGACTTCTTCGACTTCCTCGCGTTCCAGAACGAGTTCGCGGCAGGCTGCCCGGCCGAGCCGATCGGCGCCGCCCTCGCCGCCCGCGCGCTCCCGGCCTTCCCGCACGCCGACTATGTGCGCACGTTTGATGCCGGCGAAACCATCCAGCTTGCCCTCGATCCGGGCGCCAACCCCGGCCTCGGCGGCGCCACGGCTGACACCTATATCGTCGCCGCGAAATCCGCGGCCGGGTGGTCATCCGATCCCACGCTCGTCGATGTCCGCGCCGGCGGATCCCAGGCGATCGCCTTCCCCGCCTCCACCGCCGTCGAGGACAACACCTTCGCGCTCACCGCCTCCGGGAGCATCCCCGCGGATGCCGGCGAGAACCTCGGCGTCGGCTACGACCTCGTGATCGATGTCAACCGCGGTGGCGAACTCGATGCCGGCGATGTGATCGACGGCCTCGGCGATGAAGTCGGCTTCTGGATGCTCAAGGATCTCACCCTCCCCGGCCCGGTCGCCACCACCCGCGTTTCGACCTACACGGCGACCTTCCCCGGCATCCCCGGGACGCGCAACCAGCAGCGCCTGACCTACCCCGCCGACATCGCGGCGCGCGCGGATGTCCCCGTCGTGATCATCAGCCACGGCAACGGGCAGCAGTACATCTGGTACGACTACATGCACGATCACTTCGCCAGCCACGGCTGGATCGTCATGAGTCATCAGAACGACACGGTCCCCGGCATCGAGACCGCCTCGACCACGACTCTCACCCACACCGACTACTTCTTCGGCAATCTCGCGACCATCGCCGGCGGCGCCCTCGACGGCCACATCGACAAGAGCCGCACCGTCTGGATCGGCCACAGCCGCGGCGGCGAGGGCGTGGCGCGGGCCTACGACCGCATCGTCACCGGCAGCTACAACCCGGTGAACTACGACCTGAGCGACATCCTCGTGGTCTCCAGCATCTCGCCGACCGACTTCGGCGTCCGCGCCCTGCCGGGCGATGTCAACTATCACTTCATCTACGGCTCCTCCGACGGCGATGTCCGCGGCTCGGTCGGCGGCGGCTCCAAGCCCTGGGCGATCTTCGAGCGCGCCACCGGCACGCGCACGGCGACCTATCTCCAGGGCGCCGACCACAACGACTTCAACTGCTGCGGCTTCAACGACTTCACCGGCCCGTTCGGAACCGAGATCGGCCGCGAGGAGGCGCAGCGGGTGGCGAAGATCCACTGGCTGTGCACGATCCAGCACTTCGTCCGTGGCAATGAGCCCGCGCTGGACTACATGCAGCGCCAATGGGAATCGCTCGCCGCCCCGGCCATCGCCGGCGCCACCGTCGTGAACAACGAGTGGAAAGAGCCCCGCGACCCTGGCCGCTTCGTGCTCGACGACTTCCAGACCGGCGCCGGCGCCGGCCAGAGCAGCAGCGGCAGCGCCGTCACCTTCGATGTCACCAACATCTTCGAGGGCCTCATGCGCGATGTCGACGGCACGTTCACCTGGTCGGCCGGCGACCCGATGAACGGCATGTCGCGGGTGCGCCCCAGCAGCCCGGACAATCCCCGCGGCGTCGTCTTCGACTGGACCACCGGCGCATCGCGCTTCTACGAAACCGCCGTCCCCGCGGCGGCCCGCGACTTCACCGCCTTCGATCTGCTCTCCTTCCGCGCGTGCCAGGGCAGCCGCCACCCCGAGACCGTCGCCCGGCTCGGCGACCTGAGCTTCACCGTCACCCTCCGCGACGGGTCGGGCGCAACCAGCTCCATCGACTTCGGCGCCTACGGCGGCGGCCTCGAAGAGCCCTACCAGCGCACCGGAGACGGTACGGGCGCCGGCTGGGCCAACGAGTTCGAAGTCATCCGCATCCGCCTGAGCGACTTCCTGCGCAACCAGACCGCCCTTGACATGACCGACATCGCCGCCGTCCGCTTCGACTTCGGCGCCGGCTTCGGCGACGACCGCGGCCGCATCGCCATCGACGATGTCGAACTGATGACCCGCTGAGCACCAGCGCTGATCCACCGGTCATACCGAGCACAGTTGTTGCCGCGCGCGCCCTCTGACCGGCGCACTCCTCAGCCCGGCAGCGCCACTCGCCGAGTTCGAGGCGCCGCGCCGCCGCAGTCGATCCGGGCCTGGGTCGATGAAGCCACATGAACAGGTGATCCGCCCCCAGCCACGAGTTGCGCCGGTCTACAACTCCCCCCGCGCCACATACCGTAGGATCCGCCCCACCTGCTCCGGCGTCCGGGCCACCGCCATCGCCGCGGCGTCCACCTCCTTCAGCGCATGCGTGTGCTCCGGCGGGTGCAGGACGATCACGGGCTTCCCCAGCGCTGCCGCAAACCCCGCGTCGAACGCCGCGTTCCACTGGCGGTACTGCTCGCCGAAGCGCACGACCACCACATCCGCCCGCCGGATCGCCGTGCGCGTGCGGATGGCGTTGAGCCCCGCCCCCTTGCGATCCTTCCAGAAGTCCTGCTCCTCCGCCCCGAGGATCTCCACGCCGCAGTTGTCGCTGGCGCTGTGATCGGTCACGGGTCCGGTGAAGGTGATCGGCAGCCCCTCGGCCGCGGCGAGCACGCGATCACGCCAGTCGGAGTGGATCTCGCCGGCGAGATAGACGGTCAGCTCGAGGTCGCTCATGCGGCAGCATACGAGCTGTGCGCCGGCAGTTCGCCGCCTCGTCGTCCATTCACATTCTTCGCGGTCAGGTCCGCCCCCGCCCGCGTATCCTGCCCGCCCATGCCCTCCCCCGCCCTCCTCATCAAAGACCTTCACTTCCGCCACGGCCGCGCCACGGACGCCTTCGACCTCCGCATCGCGCATCTCCAGATCGACCCCGCCGAGCAGGCTCTCCTCACTGCCGGCTCCGGCCACGGAAAGAGCACGCTCCTGGGCCTCATCGCCGGCCTCCTCACCCCCGCCGCGGGGCAGATCCTCGTCGCCGGCCAGGATGTCCACGCCCTGCGCGGCCCCGCCCGCGACCGGTTCCGGGGGCGCCACATCGGCATGATCTTCCAGACCTTCAATCTACTCCACGGCTTCACTGCTCTCGAAAACGTAATGGCCGCCCTCAAGTTTTCGGACCTGCCGCCCCGCGAGCACCGCGATCGTGCCGCCGGCCTCCTCGATCAGCTCGGCATCAACCGCCCCGCCGCCACGCCCGAGACCCTCAGCGTCGGCCAGCAGCAGCGGGTCGCGGTTGCCCGCGCAGTCGCCTGCGCCCCTGCGCTCGTCCTGGCCGACGAGCCGACGGCAAGCCTCGATCCGGAGAACGCGGCCATCGCGATCGAACTCATTCAGTCCGCCTGCGCCGACATCGGCGCCGCCCTGCTCTGCGTCAGCCACGACCCGCAGATGGCCCCGCGCTTTGCTCGGCGCATGGCGCTGAATGAGCTCGCCCCGGCGCCCGGCGCACAGCAGCCAGGAGCGGCGCACCCAGCGCCGGCCGGCTCATGAGCCTGACCGACATGGCCATCGTGCGCCGCTCCATGGTGAGCCGGCGCTTCAGCACCATCACCACCATCGCCATGGTCGCGATCTCCGTTGCGCTCATGCTCACGCTGCTCAGCATGCGGGATGCCGCGAAGGCGAGCTTCCAGCGCGGCAGTGGCAACATGCACCTGCTGGTCAGCGGCGACTCCAGCCGCCTTGTCGCCGTCCTCAACGCCATCTTCCACGCCGGCGCCCCCGACCGACCCCTCCCCTGGACCCAGATCCTGCGCATGCAGGCCGATGCGCGCCTTGCCTATGTCATTCCGATCCAGCAGGGCGACAGCTACAAGGGCCTGCCCGTCCTCGCGACCACTACTGACTTCTTCACGCAGTTCAGCCCGGATCCAGATTACGTTGCCCCGGCGCCGCCCGTCCCCGACGACGCATGGCGCCGCGCCTGGCCCTTCCGCGATGGCCGACCCTTCGCCCAGCCCTTCGAGGTCGTCGTCGGCTCCGAAGCCGCCCGCCTCACCGGCCTGCAGCTCGGCGACACGATCCAGCTCACCCACGGCCGCGCCGAAGGTGGCCACCAGCACGACGCCTTCCGCTTCCACGTCGTCGGCCTCCTCGGCCCGACCGGCTCGGCCCACGACCGCGCCGTTTTCGTGGACCTGCGAGCCTCGTGGATGATGCACGCCACAGAACGCCGCAAGGCCGCCGGCGCCGACACCGCCGGCCTCGGCCCCGATGACATCGCCACCGCCGACCGCCAGGTCACCGGCGCCTACCTCCGCTGCATCACCCGCGCCGGGAGCAGCGTCTCCGCCATGCTCCCCCAGGTCGCCTCCGACCTTCGCCGAAACCCCAACCTGACGGTCGCCGAACCGCGCCAGGAGATCGCGAACCTGTTTCGCATTGTGGCGAACATCGATCGCATCCTCATCGCCATGGCCGCCGTCGTCATGCTCGCCAGCGGCGCCTCCATCATGCTCGCCCTCTACAACTCCATGGAGCAGCGCCGGCGCCAGACCGCCACGCTCCGCGTCCTCGGGGCCAGCGCCGGCCGGATCGGCCGCCTCGCCCTCATCGAGGCCACCCTCCTGGGGGCCGCGGGGGCAGTCGTGGGAATAGCGCTCAGCGCGGTCGGTTCGGTCCTCGTGGCACAGGCTCTCGAGGCCCGTCTGGGCGTGATTATCGGGGCGCAGGTGCAGCCGCTCTGGGCAGTTGTCGTCGGGCTCGGCGCCGTTGGCATCGCGGCAATCGGCGGGATTGCCCCCGCGGTATTGGCCTACCGCACGGGGGTCGCGAACAATCTGCGACCGCTCGGCTAGTGGCGCCCCCCGGTTCCGGGGGGCTCCCAGGACCTGGCGCTTCGGAGGGATCATGCTCGCTGGCAGATACGCACTTGGTCGGATGGTTGCCGTGACGCTCGCACTCGGCTGCGCGGCCATCGCGCGCGCACAAACCGGCGCACAAATCGGCGCCCCCGAAGTCTTCGCCGGCGTCATCGACCTCTACGCCCCCGCCGTCGTCGCCGTCGAGCCCGAGCGCCAGCACGCAGCGGGCGCCGTCTGCGGCTTCTTCATCGGCCCCGGCAAGCTCATCACCTCCCGCAGCGCGCTCCTGGGCGCGCCGGGCGCAACCATCACGCTCGACACCGGCGATTCCTTCCCAGCGGCGCGAATTCTCGGTGAAGATCGCCACCGTGATCTCGCGCTCGTGGAGATCGATCTCCCCGCCTCGTTGCAGCGCGGCCTCCGCCTCGACCCCGTCCGCGCCATCCCGGGCGAAGACGCGCTGGTCATCGGCGCCGCCCCACCTGCCGCGGGCGATGCAGGCGACGAGCCCGGCGACGCGATCGCCGCGCACGCCTTCGTCGAAACCACCGTCCTCGCCACCGACCCCGACACCCCGGAAACCGGCGCCATTGCCCTCGCCGAGCCCCCGCCTCCGTCCATGGCCGGCGCTCCCGTCCTCAACATCGAGGGCAAGGTCATTGGCGCCATCACCCGCCTGCCCGATGGCGAGGAGATGACTGTCGCCCCCGTGCGCACACTGCTGGACATCATCGAGACCGCCGGTCTCCCCTTCGCCGACTGGTCCCGCGGCGAGCCGCTGCCGGACGCCGCGGCAATGGAGGCGGCCGACCTCGCCGCGCTCCGGGCCCTGCCGCGCCCGGAGGGCTTCCCGCCCCCGCCGGAGAAGCTCGGCGACCTGACGATCATCCCCGCCCGCATTGAGCGCCTCGAAAGCGGCGCCCTCGAGATCGATGGCCGCTACACCATCACCGGCGCCGGCACGCCCGCCGACCCCTACCTCGTGAGCTGGGATCAGCTCATCAGCGCCGGCCAGACCCTCCGCCCGCGCCAGGGCCGGCGGTTCATCCCCGAGCGCGTCTCGATGCTGCACGACAAATACATCCGCCTCACCGGCAACATCACCTTCCCTATGGCCGAGCCCGAGCCCGTCGATCTCCTGCTGATGCTCAATCAGTGGGACGGCTGCTGCATCGGCGTCCCGCCGACGCCCTTCGACGCCATCGAGGTGCGCCTGCGCGAACCGGCGGATGAGAACGAACGATTTGCCGTCCACGCAACCGTCACCGGCAAGCTCCAGGTGAGCCCCTACATGGTCGGCGACTGGCTGTACGGCCTGTATGTCATGGAAAATGCCACGCTCTCACTCGAGCGTGTCGGTGGAATCGATCAATGAGCGCACGCGCGCTGGAGAACACGATGCGGGGACGGTTTCTGATTCTCTGGGCTGCCGTCGCAGCCGCCGGCGCCAGCAGCGCTGCCATCGCGCAAGGCCCTCCGCCGGCGCTGGTCGCCGTCGATGAGGCCCGCGTGCAGACGCTCGAGTCCTGGCGCGAAGTCACCGGCAAGCTGCGCCCTGCCCGCCGCTCGCAGCTCGCCTCCGAGGTCGAGGGCCGCGTGGTCGAACTGCTCAAGCGCGAAGGCGCCTCCGTCGCCGCCGGCGAGGCCATCGCCCGGCTGGATGACGCCCGCGCCACCCTCGAACTCGAGCGAGCCCAGGCCACCGTGCAGATCGCCGAGGCCACAATCACCGCCGCCATCGCCCAGCGTGACAACGCCGAGCGCAACCTCGAGCGGGTCCGCAAGGTCCTCGCCGCCGGCGGCGGCAACGAGGCCGAGCTCGACGCCTTCACTACCGCCCTCCAGCAGGCCGAGGCCGATGTCGCCGAGGCCCAGGCCCAGTTCGCCGCCGCCAGCGCCGAGCGTTCCCTCGCCGAGAAGGAACTGCGCGATCACCAGATCATCGCCCCCTTCGACGGCTGGATCGTCGGCCTCTCCACCGAGGTCGGCCAGTGGCTCGACCGCGGCGGCGATGTCGCCGAGATGATCTCCGCCGGCCCGCTGGAGGCCTGGCTCGAAGTCCCCGAGCAGATCATCGATCGCGTGCGCCGGCCCGAGACCGAACTGCAGGTCCGCATCCCCGCCCTCGGCGCCACGCTCGAGGGCCTCGATGTCCGCATCGTGCCGCAGGCCGACCCCCTCGCCCGCATGTTCCCAACCGTCGTGACTATCGACGACATGGATGGCCAGGTCCGCCCGGGCATGAGCATCGTCGGCCTCGCCCCCACCGGCTTCGCCGAGCCCACCCTTACGGTGCACAAGGACGCCATCCTCCGCGACAACGGGGGCGAATACGTGTACTTCAACGCCGGCGGCACGGCCCAGGCCGCCCGCATCCGCTCCCTCTTCGGCGCCGGCGACCGCGTCGCCATCCGCTCCGATCAGCTCCCCCCCGGCGCCCAGGTCGTCATCGAGGGCAACGAGCGCCTCAGCCCCGGCCGCCCACTCATGATCGCAGGCGCCCCGGCGCCCCCACCTTCCGGCGACAGCGCCGCCGCAGACAGCGCAGCGGAGGGCCGCTGATGGACCCGGTTCGTTTCGCTATCGCCAAGCCCGTCACCATCACCGTCGGCGTCATCCTGCTGGTGATGTTCGGCCTGATCGGGCTGACCGCGATCCCGATTCAGCTCACGCCCACCGTCGATCGCCCGATCGTCACCGTCACCACCTCCTGGGCCGGCCGCAGCCCGCAGGAGATCGTCGACGAGATCACCAAGGAGCAGGAGGAGCGCCTCAAGAACGTCGAGGGCGTCAAGAAGATGGTCTCGATGACCCGCCAGGGCGAATCGAGCATCACCCTCGAGTTCACCATCGTCACCGACATCGACCGCGCCCGCCAGGATGTCTCCGACGCCCTGCGCCAGGTCCCCGACTATCCCGAGGATGTCGATGAGCCCGTCGTCGTCGCCGCCAACAGCGGCCCCGGCAACGCCATCGCCTGGATCATCCTCGATCTCGACCCCGAGACGATCGACAAGCACCGCGACTTCGACATCACCACCCTCTTCGACCTCGTCGATCGCGACATCAAGCCGCACCTCGAGCGCACCGCCGGCGTCGCCGAGGTCAACGTCTACGGCGGCCGCCAGCGCGAAGTGCGCATCCTCCTCAACCCGCTCGCCATGGCCCAGCGCGGCCTCAACCACGTCGACGTCATGGCCTCCCTCCGCGCCGAGAACCAGGATGTCTCCGCGGGCACGATCGCCGACGGCAAGCGCGACTACCGCGTCCGCCTCGTCGGTCAGTTCGACTCCACCGAGGAGGTGCTCGACACCATCGTCGCCTACGCCGAGGGCGGCCCCGTCCGCGTGCGCGACATTGGGACCGTCGAGATCGGCTACGAGAAGCAGCGCGGCTTCGTCCGCGCCTTCGGGCAGCCCTCCCTCGCCATCAACGTCGTCCGCCAGACCGGCGCCAACGTCGTCGAGGTCATGGCCGAGCTGCGCGGCCGCCTCGATGAAGTCCGGCGCGATGTCCTCCCGCGCCTTCACCCCGTCGCCGGCCCCGACCTGCGCCTCCGCCAGGTCTACGACGAGACCACCTACATCGATTCCGCCGTCGGCCTCGTCACCAGCAACCTCTGGCTCGGCTCGCTCATCGCCGGCTGCGTGCTCCTGCTCTTCCTGCGCTCCTTCATCGCCACCGGCGTCATCGCCATGGCCATCCCGATCTCGGTGATCGGCACCTTCCTGGTCATGCTCGCCCTCGGCCGCACCATCAACGTCATCTCTCTCGCCGGCCTCGCCTTCGCCGTCGGCATGGTCGTGGACAACGCCATCGTCGTCCTCGAGAACATCTACCGCCGGCGTCAGCTCGGCGACGCTCCGCCCCGCGCCGCCCTCATCGGCGCCCGCGAGGTCTGGGGCGCCGTCCTCGCCTCCTCCCTCACCACCCTCGCCGTCTTCATCCCGGTCCTCACCATCCAGGAGGAGGTCGGCCAGCTCTTCCGCGACATCTCGCTCGCCATCGTCGGCGCCGTCGGCCTCTCCATGCTCGTCTCCATCATGGTCATCCCCACCGCGTGCGCCCGCTGGCTGCGCCCGGAGCCGGAGCGGCCCAGCCGGGCCCGCCGCGCTGTCGTCAGCCTCTTCGGCGTCGCGCCCGCGGCAGACGCCGGCGTCCGCGCTTCGGTCCGCGGCCTCCACTGGCTCATGACCGGCTGGCGCGGCTGGACCCTGCGCCCCGCCCTGATCATCGTGCTCACCGCCGCCAGCGTCACCGGCGCACTCCGGCTCGCCCCCCCGCTCGACTACCTCCCCGCCGGCAACCGCAACCTCGTCTTCGGCGGCCTGCTGCTCCCCCCCGGCCAGTCCGTCGATCAGCAGCGCAGCCTCGCCGAGCGCATCGAGGCCCAGATCAAGCCGTACGCCGACGCCGATCCGAACGATCCGCGCCAGATGGCCGCCCTCCCGCCGATCCCCTCCCCGGGCGCCCCCGGCGGCGCCTTCGAGCCCGTCGGCATCGACAACTTCTTCATCGGCGCCTTCGGCGGCGGCATGTTCATGGGCGCAACCAGCGAAAGCGAACGCAAGGTCCGCCCGCTGGAGCCGCTGCTCACCAGCGCCATGAACTCCCTCTCCAGCGACGTCTTCGGCGGCGCCCGCCAGAACTCACTCTTCGAGCGCGGCGCCGGCGGCTCCACCATCGACATCGAGGTCGCCGGCCCGAACCTCGACCGCGTCATCGACGCCGCCAACATGCTGTACTTCCTCGCCGGAAGCA
>CAYMJK010000509.1:0-3144 GCA_964390535.1 uncultured Phycisphaeraceae bacterium
AGCTCGCGGCAGTGCTTCCTCGCCGCCTCGACCGCCCGGGCCACTTTCGGGTCGCTCTCGTGCCCCTCGGCCTCGATGAAGAACGTGTACTGCCAGTTCACCCGCTTGCTCGGGCGCTTGTCGATGTGCGTCAGGTTGATCCGCGCCCGCTGGAACACGCCCAGCACGCTCACCAGCGCCCCCGGCTTGTGCAGCGTGCTGAACATGATCGACGTCTTGTCGTCCCCGCTGCGCCCGGCCCGCTGCCGCGAGATGACCATGAACCGCGTGATGTTGTTCGGGTTGTCCTCGATCTTCTCGAACAGCGTCGGCAGGCCGTAGATCTCCCCCGCCAACGTCGTGCCGATCGCGGCCGAGCCGGGGAGGGCGCCGATCGACTCGGCCGTCTTCGTCTCCTCGGCGGCGGTCATGGCCGCCCGACTGCTGCTCGCCGCGGGGACGAGCTGCGCCTGCGGATACTGTGTGGCCAGCCACGTGCGGCACTGCTCGAAGATCTCCGGCTTGGAATGGATCCGGCGCACATCCGCGGGGGCGCACTTCGCCAGCAGCGCGTGGTGAATCTCGACCTGGATCTCCGCGTAGACGCCGACCTCCTCCTGCACCGTGCGGAAGGCGTCGTGCGTCTCGGCGATGCCGCCGCCGGTCGAGTTCTCGATCGGCACGAGCCCGTAGTCCACATGCCCGCGGGCCACCTCGGTGAACACCCCGCCGATCGCGTGCAGATCGTCATACTCGACCGACGATCCGAACTGCCGCAGGGCCGCGTGATGCGAAAAGCTCCCCGGTGGCCCGAGATAGCCGATGCGCAGCGGCCGCTCGAGGGCGAAGCTGCCGCTCATGAGCTCCTTGTAGATCGCCTCGATCGCGCGCGCAGGCAGCGGCCCGGCGTTCGCGGCGAGCGCGCGGTTGATCACCTCCTGCTCGCGGTGCGGCGCGAAGATCGGCCCGCCGCTGGCCCGCTTCAGGCGCCCGACCTCGACGACGAGCTGCGCCCGCTCGTTGAGCAGGGGCACCAGCCGCGCATCCAGTTCGTCGATCCGCCGGCGGAGGTCGGCGAGGTCGGCCGCGGTGGGCCCGCCCGCAGGCGCTCCTGCCCCCGCGCCGGTTGCGGCGGGATCTGGATCGGCCGGTGTGTTCGGCTGCGGGGGCATGGCGTCTCAGGTGAACTATCGGCCCCTCGGCGCCGGGAATCGACCCGCCCGCCGCGGCCTACCGTCCGTTCCGGAGGGCTTTTCATGAGCGTACTCGTTGACAGAACGACCAAGGTGATCTGCCAGGGGGCCACCGGCTCCTTCGGCGCCATCCACACCCGCGGCTGCTTCCTCTACGGCACGCAGGTGGTCGGCGGCGTGACGCCGGGCAAGGGCGGAACCAGCTTCGACATCGACCAGGACGCCTCCATCCCGATCTTCGACACCGTCGAGCGGGCCGTCCGCGAGACCGGCGCCGAGGCGACGATGATCTTCGTGCCCCCCGCCTTCGCCGCGGATGCCATCCTCGAGGCGGCCGATGCCGGCGTCCGCGTCATCGCCTGCATCACCGAGGGCGTGCCGGTTCAGGACATGGTGCGGACGCGGGCGGTGCTGGACGAGATGAACCTCGGCGCCCGCGGCGCCGATCGCAACCCGGCCCAGAGCCTCATCACGCTTATCGGTCCTAACTGCCCCGGCGTCATCACCCCCGGTCCCAAACGGGGCGCCGGCGAGCGTTCCGGCGACCGCTACACCGATGCGGGGTGCAAGATCGGGATCATGCCCGGCTACATCCACACCCACCGCTCCGAGAAGCGCTGCACGACCGGCAAGGCGGTTGGCATCGTCAGTCGCAGCGGCACGCTGACCTACGAGGCCGTCTGGCAGTGCTCGACCCTCGGGCTGGCCCAGAGCACGTGCATCGGCATCGGCGGCGACCCGGTCCGCGGCCTGAACCACGTGGACTGCCTGCGCCTGTTCGAGAGCGACCCGGAGACCGATGGCGTGCTCCTGATCGGCGAGATCGGCGGGACCGACGAGGAGGATGCCGCGGCGTACATCCGCGAGCACGTCAAGAAGCCCGTCGCCGCCTTCATCGCCGGCCGCACGGCGCCCCCCGGCAAGCGCATGGGCCACGCCGGCGCCATCATCAGCGGCGGCGAGGGGACTGCGGACGCGAAGATCACGGCCCTGAAGGAGGCCGGCGCCGAGATCGCGCTGAGCCCGGCGGAGATGGGGAAGGCGATGGGGAGGGCGCTTGGGATAGCGTGAGCAGGTAATGTTCGAGTGGCGCAAGAGCCGGTGGTTCCAGGAGGCCGTGATCTTGGGATGCGGGCTCTACTTCATCGCCGGCGGCGCCACCATGATCGCCCGGTGCAGTTTCTGGCGGTCGGATCTGGTGATGGGCGACTCGGGTGGGCTGCGGGCCGGGGTCGTGAAGGCGGTGCTGGGAACGTTGTTCGACAGCATCGGCATGGTTTCCACGGGGATCCTTGCCGCGACGCTCGGCGCCATCCCGGTGGTGGTCATTGGGAATGATGCGCGCCGGCGGCGGAGGGCGCAGCGGCCTTCGGCGCGGAAGGAGGGGAGGCGCTGATGAGCGGTGCCCGCCGCATTCTGCTGGGCTTCGTGCTGATTCACCTGTGCATCGGCCTGTTTGCCATAGTGGGATCCATGGTGATGCTCGGCGTCGACGAACCCGCGGACGGGGCCGGCCTCCCCCTGTTCAGCCGCGCATTGCTCTTTGCAGTCGATCAGGCGCACGCCATCTATCTCGCGCTGGTGCTCTCCGATTGCGTGGCCATCTGGGCGCTCTGTGCACGACGGGCGCTGGCTCGCGGATGGGCGACACCGGCGTACGTTGCGACCGTTTTGCTTGTTGCCGCGGCACACGTCTCTGCGGTGGCGATTGCCACGAGGATCGGCACGTTTCATGATGCGAGCGGCATCGTCATTGTGCTCGACCCTTCCATGCTGGCGCCCGCCGCGGTTGCTGGCGGCATCCTGGTGACTCCTGCCGTGCTTACGGGCGCGGCGGCGATGGTCGAGCGCCGGCGCCGGCGGCCCGGCGCGTGTCGTAACTGCGGCTACGAGCTTGCGGGCCTTCCCATCGGCGCCGGCGCCCGATCTCCGGCCCGATGCCCCGAATGTGGGATGGCAGTCGAAGGACAGC
>CAYMJK010000510.1:0-3608 GCA_964390535.1 uncultured Phycisphaeraceae bacterium
GCCTCCGCCGCGCCCTCGGCATCGCGGCGCCGCACGGCCGAGCCCTGTGGACGCTGCTTGCCAGCGTTGGCTGGGCGGTCCCCCTGGCGGTGCTCGCCGCGTGGTGGTACTTCGGCCAGTGGAGCCAGGACCCGCTCTGGCTCGCGGCGATCGTGGCTGCCCTCGCCTTCTGGGGCGCGCTGCTGCTCAAGCGGCTCGTGGTCGACCGGTGGTCGCTGCGCCGCAAGGCCCATCGCATCCGCCGGCGCCTGCGGATCATGCCGCGGGCCGAGGGCTCGCTGGAGGCCTCGCTCGCTCAGGTCGATCCTGCCGCACTGGAGGGCTCGCTGGCGCCCCTTTCCGATGGCGATGAATCGCGCTACGCCATGCTCGCCCGCCTGCGCGAGTTCCTCGCCCCCCTCGGCTACGCCGGCATGATCATCCTCGTCGACCGCGTGGATGAGCCGACGCTCGTCCGCGGCGACCCGCGGGCGATGCAGGCGGTCATCTGGCCGCTGCTCAGCAACAAGTTCCTGCAGCAGGAGGGCGTCGGCGTGAAGCTCCTGCTCCCCGTCGAGCTGCGCCACGCCCTGTTCAAGGAGTCCAGCGCCTTCTTCCAGGAGGCCCGGCTGGACAAGCAGCACATGATCGACCGGCTGACGTGGACCGGCTCCACCCTCTACGACCTGTGCGAGGCCCGCCTGCAGGCCTGCCGCGACCCCGGCGCCGGCCCCATGGCCCTGGTCGATCTCTTCGCCGACGATGTGACGCAGCGCGATGTCGTGGACGCCCTCGACCAGATGCGCCAGCCGCGCGACGCCTTCAAGCTGCTCTACCAGTGCATGCTGGAGCACTGCTCAAACGTCACCACCGCCGACAGCGACTGGCGCATCCCGCGCCTGACGCTGGAATCCGTCCGCAAGCGCGAGGTCGACCGCGTCCACCAGCTCGCCCGCGGCATCCGCCCCGCGTAAACGCTCTGGGTAGCCCGCCGCTCCGCGGCGGATCCGGGCATTGGCCTTCCCGTAGGCACGGAGTGCTGCGCGATGCGCACAGGCGAGCCGCCTGTGCCACCCGCCACGCCTACTTGTTGTAATAGTCCAGATTCACCTGGATGTACCGGTTCCACTCCTCCGGCAGATCCTCCTCCGGGAAGATCGCCTGGACCGGGCACTCGTCCACGCACAGCCCGCAGTCGATGCAGGTGTCCGGGTCGATGTAGAGCTGCTCGCAGGTCTCGAAGTCGTCCTCGTCCTTGGTCGGGTGGATGCAGTCGACCGGGCAGACCTCGACGCAGGAGGTGTCCTTGGTTCCGATGCACGGCTCGGCGATCACGTGGGTCATGGGGCAATCCTCCGAGGAGGGTTATCGGCGTGTGGGGCGACGCCACCGGGTCGGCCCCCGGGGCGTGGCGCGGAAGCTGGGCAATCCGGAAGCCGATCGCGAATCTACCCAGATACACAATACGCGGTTTCTCCCGCAAAAGTCCGGCGCCGGTGTTGACAGGGCCGCCACTTTCGGCGAGTCTAAGCGCGTTCGGGGGGCCGAGCGTAGTCGGCCCGGAATCGGGAGAGCCCGGCGCCATTCGGCGTCGGGGAGCAGAAGAGGGAGAGATACATATGAAGATGGGGACGATTCTCGCCGCTGTTGCGGCAACGGCAGTCGCCGCGCCCGCCATGGCCCAGTACTTCGAGGGCTTCGAGCACGGCGACTGGACCGGCAACTGGACGCATCTGTCCAGCTCGACCACACCATACAACCTGGACGCCTCCGCGGCCCGCTCGGGCGCCCTCGGCGCCGTCATGAATGGCGGCGGGTGGTGGAAGCACAACGACGCCCGCATCGAGGAT
Source organism: uncultured Phycisphaeraceae bacterium (assembly GCA_964390535.1). Taxonomy (GTDB): domain Bacteria; phylum Planctomycetota; class Phycisphaerae; order Phycisphaerales; family UBA1924; genus CAYMJK01. The sequence continues at coordinate 1,830 of CAYMJK010000510.1, forward strand.
GGCAACACCTACGAGTTCTACTTCCGCGGCGAGGGCGGCCGGGCGTACATCGGCTTCACCTCCGACGACCTCGCAACCCAGGCGTACACCGTCCTCGCGGCCCCGAACACCGGCAACATGGTGATCCAGCGAAACAACGGCTTCAGCTTCGCCGATCTCATCGCCAGCGACCCGATCCCCTGGAGCGGCGCCGACTTCTACAAGGTCGTCGTCGAGTACTCCGGCGGCTTCCTGACCGCACAGGCGTTCGACACGGGCGGGACCCCCCTCAGCGCTGCGATCATGGCCGACACCGGCTACTCCGGCGGCGGGGCCCTCCTGCTCCGCGGCTTCAGCAATCCGCATGTGGACGACATCTCGATCGTCCCGGCGCCGGCCTCCCTGGCCCTGCTCGGGCTCGGCGGCCTCATGGCCACTCGTCGCCGCCGCTGACGGACACAGGCTTCCCTGGTCTCTCCAAAGCCGGCCCGCAAGGGCCGGCTTTGCGCGCGCGCATCACCACGCGCCCGGCGCCTGCGGATAGAGCGCCCCGCACTCCGGACATCGGCCGCGCTGCGGCAGCCCTGCCAGCAAATGCCCCGCAGAATGGGCGGCCCGAGGCGCTTGGGCAGCGGGGGGATCTTGGATCCATTTCAGAAAGATGAGGGGCCGGGATCGGCTCGGGCTCGGGCGGTTCGAAGGCGGGGCCGGTGGGATCGCGCGATCGGAGCCTCGGCGTCAGCCCCAGCAGCCTGCCTCGAAATCCACCTGGAAGTGGAGGAAGTCCGATGACTCGATCTCTCCATCGTCGTCAAGGTCCGCCCGCGGCTCGCCCGCGGCGAAAGCGGACAGGTACTCGAGCCAGTCAAAGAAATCGCGCGCCCCGTCGCGATTGAAGTCGCCGGGGCAGGCGCACGCGAGCGGCTGGGCGAGCGCGGCCACTACGCCTACACCGATTCCGAGCCGCTCGTCGCTGACGCCGCCAACCAGCGGATCCCCGGCGGCGAAGATCACCGAGACTCCGAAGTTCTCGACGCGGCGCCACGGGTCGGCCGTGATGAAGTCCTGGTGCTCCCAGCTTGCCGCGTCGAAGCGGAACAGGTGGGCGTGGCCGGCCCTCTGGCTCGACCGGAGGTAATTCGGAGCGCCGACCAGCACTCGGCCCTCGCCGAGCGCAACGGCCCGGCCCAGCCGCCAGGAGAACTCGGCGGTCATTGTGTGTAGTGGCTGCCACTGGGCGCCATCGAACTGGTACAGGAATACAGCGCTGGTCTGCAACGTCTCGCTGCTGCCCGTTGTCGCCAGCACATCTCCACGCACATCGAGGGCCCGGCCCAGTCCGAAAGTGCCAGGCTCCGTAATCTTCTGGCGAAGCTGCCACTGGCCGGCGTCACGCGTGTACCAGAGCACGGCGCCCCGCTCCTCACCAGAGCCCTGCGCGGTGATCATGCAGGACTCGTCATGCAGGAGGCGAACGCTGTAGCCGAAGTAGTTCCGCCACTGCACCGTGTCGTGTACAACCTTGCCGTCGAAGCTCCAGTCGCCGCCGCTGCGCCGGAAGAAGTAGACGGCGCCGCTCTCATCCTCGATCTCGCGCCGGAAGGGCGCCCCGATCGCGATCGTGTCACCCTCGACGGCGATGGACCATCCGAACCGGTCAGTGACCGCCGCATCCGGCGCCAGAAGCGTCGCCTCATGGCGCCATCCCGAGCCGTCACGCCGATACACCTGCGCAGCGCCGCTCCGGTAGGGTGGTCCATAGTCCGGCGCCCCGACCACCAGGGTGTCGCCGTCGATCGC
>CAYMJK010000511.1:0-4193 GCA_964390535.1 uncultured Phycisphaeraceae bacterium
TGATTTTCGCGTGCGAGAGCCGGAACCGCGCGGCCGTCGACGCCGAAACGTCCCTTGAGCAGCGAGAACGCCGCTCACCACCCGCGGAGCGGGTACCAACAAGCCCCCACGAGACCCGGCGCTTGACCTTGAGTCGAGCGCTGGGTTTTTTTGGCGCCACATTGTGCCACTGGCGGCGGCCGTCAGTGACACATCAGGACCCGGGCCGGCTGAAGTCGAGTTCCGTCTCCGGCGGGAGCGGCGCGATCTCGGTCAGCAGAATTGGGGGCGTCCCGTCCCAGTCCACATCGAACGTGAACCGAACCTTGTCGCCGATCGAGAGGCCGCTCAGGTCGAGCCCCGGCGCCGGCGTGAAGGGCATGATCATCGGCGCCATGCCAACCACATCGCCATCGCGGTTCACGAACTCGGGGATGTTCTCGTGCTTGATCTGCAGGCTCTTTGCCGGGTTCTCCGGGTCGGGGAGTTGCTGGATCTCGCCGCGGACGGTGTAGGCGTGCTCGGGGGAGCGCTCGGCGCCCGTGGCAGGCTTGTCGGGGCCGGCGGTGTCGGTGGGGTCGGTGGACCCTGCCGCGGGCGTCCCGGCGGCGCCGGTACCGTTCGGCGCCTCCTCAGCGGCCTTTTCACAGCACACGAGCAGGATGGCGGCAACGCAGAGCAGCCCGGCGAGCGGGCGCCGGGCTGTGCCAGTCGGGTTGAGCATGGGGGGCCTCCGGCGGGCCTCAGGCGGCCTCGACCTTCAAGAACGGCTCGACGGACGCGATGTCAGCGGCCAGCAGCGGCGTGTAGGCCATCTCCCAGCTCTCGCCGGTCTCGACCTGGGCCAGGTCGGCGCAGCGCTGGCGGACGAACCACTCCCGACCGCCGCGGATGTACGAGCGGGTGGTCTTGCGCCGGCGCTCCTGGGCCTTGCGCAGGCCGCGGACGGTGCTCGGGTCGAGCTGCATGAGGCGGAGAATGGTGTTGCGCTTCGCCGCGGCCATGGGCTTGCGGGCGACGGTGCAGCGGATGGTCTGGCCTGGCTTGAAATCCACGGATCGGCTCCTGGGGCCCCGGCGGCTGAGAGTCCCGGGCGGGAAGGATAGGCGCCGTGACACAGGCTTCCAGCCCGTGAGGCGGCCGGCGGGCGCCCGACGAACGGCGTCGCATGGCGGCACAACCCGCTCCGGCGCCGCCACCCCGCCCGATCCGTCCCCAACCTCGGCAATGGGCTGGAAGCCCATGCTCCAGGGCCGCCCAAGTCCCCCGCCCCAAGGCCCGATAGACTTTTCCATGACAGACGAGAGCCCCACTGCCCCCGCGGCGCCCCAGTTCGACCCGCAATCGCCCCACCACCAGAAGCCGAAGCTGCGCCAGGTCCGCGGGTTCGCCGCCCAGACCAACGACGCCCCCGCCCTCGGCCTGGCAGATGCCCGGCAGATCTCGCAGCGGATCGTCTTCACCAGCCCGGCGGCCCAGCACATCCTGCCGCTGATGGATGGGGAGCGGTCGATCGACGACATCGTGGCCCAGATCGGGCGCGGGCTGGAGCGCCGCAGCGTCGAGCTGCTGGTCGCCCAGCTCGATCACGCCGGCCTGCTGCACGGGCCGAAGTTCGACGAGATGTGGGAGGAGTTCATCAGCAGCTTCGACAGCGCGGAGAACCTGCCGCCGTCGGTGACCGCCGCCTTCGCCGATCAGCTCGCCAAGCAGGATCTGGGCGAGGAGGCAACCGAGGAGCAGATCGCCGAGCTGGCGCCGAAGAAGCTGCGCGAGACGTTCGACCAGTTCATCGAGAAGGCGCTGGAGAACGCGGACAACCCGAGCTTCGACACGCTGCCCCGGGCGATCGTCGCCCCGCACCTCGACTATCCGCGCGGCTGGAACAACTACGCCGCGGTCTGGGGCCGGATGCGCGTGGTGGACCGGCCGGACCGCGTGATCATTCTCGGGACGAACCACTACGGCCGATCCACCGGCGTGTGCGCCTGCGACAAGGGGTACGAGACGCCGCTGGGCGCGTGCGAGGTGGACAAGGACATCGTGGAGAAGCTGCGCCACCGGCTCGGCGACGAGCTCTTCGAGCACCGCTACGACCACGAGCGGGAGCACTCGGTCGAGCTGCAGGTCGCTTGGATACAGCACGTGCTCGGGGCGGATGAGCAGGGGAACTACCCGAAGGTGTTCGCAGCCCTCATCCACGATCCGGCGGCGAACAACGGCGAGTCGTATGACGGCAAGGGCGTGGGGCTGATGCCGTTCGTCGAGACGATGAAGCAGATCCTCGGCGAACTGGACGGGAAGACGCTGATCGTGTCCTCGGCGGACCTGAGCCACGTCGGCCCGGCCTTCGGCGATCAGCAGCCGATGGCGGGGGACACGCCTGAGGCGAACGAGGCCCGCGGCCGGGTGATCGGCCACGATCGGGAGATGCTCGAGCTGCTGCGGCAGAAGAAGGGGGAGGAGCTGGTGGCCGCGATGGCCTGGCAGCAGAACCCGACGCGGTGGTGCAGCACCGGCAACCTGGTGGCGACGCTGAAGATCGTCGAGCCCGAGCGGGTCGAGATGCTCAGCTACGCCGGGGCGATGGACCCGCAGGGGACCGCTCTGGTGACGAGCGCCGCCGCGGCGATGTGGTAGCCCCCGGGTGGCGCCAGGTGGGGTGGCGCAGGTGGGGACCTGGTGGCACAGGCGTCTCGCCTGTGCGTGCCGGGTCCAGCCGCCGAACGCGCCTTCCGAAATCCCGCCGCGATGACCAAACCCGCACAGGCGGGACGCCTGTGCCACCAGGGTCAAGCAGGCCAGCGGCGCGCAACCGACAACCAGTCCCCCGGACTTGCGGCAGGGAACGAGTCCCTGTAGACTGGGCGGCGTGGGGGCGATGGTCGCCCACGCTCATTCCTCGTGCGCGGCTCGGTTTCTCAATGGGGGCCGAGCCGTGTTCTTTTGGGCTGGCCATTGCGACGGCGGGGCCGGACCTTGACGAGCTGCATGAAAAACGGGCCGGCGCGGGGCCGGCCCGTTCAGGTATCTGGTTCAGAACGCCTTACTTCGGCTGTCCGGTGTTGATCTCCTCGCCGCCGAAGTCAATGCCCCGGATTCCGCCGCGGGTGAAGCGGTAGTGGCCGGCGTTGAACACCTTCTGTGTCTGGCCGCCGACGTTCGGCGCCTCCCAGGTACGGGGCGCGTACACGATGGGGCTCATCGGGCCCCCGGCGGGCGTGCCCGGCCTCCAACCTGGATTCGTGTCGTCGGTGACCACCACGCTGACCGAGCCATCGAACGTCAACAGAGGCTGGCGCGAATGCGGCTCAAGGAAGACGACGTTTTCCTTCGTGAAGTGACGCCGCTCCTGGTCGTGCAGGTGGACCTTCTGCGACGGGAACATCACGCTCGCCATGCGGTTGCCGCCGAGCTTCATGTCGGCGGTATAGGTGTACTGGTAGTGGTACGTCGACTGCAGCACGCCGCCATCGGGAGTCCGGTCATAGGACGCCGGAACGGCCTGATAGCTGGAGCTGTACGCCCACTTCTTCCCGGTCGGAGTCGTGAAGGCGGTGGGCTGGTACGGGAGCCAGACACCGGTATCGAACTTCTCCCGCGGCTTGTCCTGCCAGTTGAGCCGAATCCTGTCCTCCGGGCAGATCACCATCGGCTCGGGGAGCCGGGCGGCCAGGTAGTCCTGAATCACGAGGTGGGTGTAGTACACATGGGGAATCCAGGCGCCGATCGGGTAAATGTCCGCGCGATCGCCGCGCCGATCGAGGATGTCCATGGCCTGATTGGCAGCGGCGGCCACGTCGTTGCTGGCGAGGTAGTCGCGCGACCCCCCGTGATAACGCTCACCTGCCGTCCATGTGAACGCCCAGATCCGATCCTGGTAGTCGGCTGAGTAGCTCTGTGTCGCGACGCCAAACTGCTGCAGGTTCGCCAGGCAGATGACGTTGCGCGCCGTCTTGCGCGCCTCGCCCAGGGCGGGCAGGAGAATCCCGATCAGTAGCGCGATGATCGCGACCACCACGAGCAGTTCGATCAGCGTGAATCCGCGCGGCCAGCGGCCACGCCCGTCTTTCCGCTCTTGCATGTGCTTTCCTCCGTTGAGATGCGCCGTTGCCGGGGACGGAAGGCGCCGACCGGCTGGCTGAAACCAGACCCCAAGTTACCCCACGGCTCAGCCGAGGGGTCTTCACTGCCGCCAGACTATCAGATGACGT
>CAYMJK010000512.1:0-5769 GCA_964390535.1 uncultured Phycisphaeraceae bacterium
TCGTCCAGCGGGGCCCGGCGCAGCAGGAACTGGAGCACATCGCGGGTGGGGCGCACCGGTGTCTTGCCGCGGTCCTTCTTCTTGCGCTCGATGAAGGCGTCCTTCTGCCGCTGCATCTCCTTGGCCGGATTGATGAACGGATCCATGTAGTCCTTGGCCGGGAGACGGTCGGGATGGAAGGTTTCGTCGGCTTCCTCGGTCGATTCCCGCTTCACGAAGACCGAGTGCGGGTCGATGAGGTGCTCGACGGAGAGGCAGGCGTCGAGGAAGCGCTCCACGACATCATGCCCCTGCTTCTCGATGTGGCGGCGGACGCGGGTGGCGTGGTTGGCCATCCGGTCCATCATCTTGCGATCGGTCTGGCTGAACCAGAAGTTGTGCTTGAAGAAGTCGGCGTGGCCGTAGACGTGGGCCATCACGAGCTTCTGGTCGGTAACGCTGTTGGACTCCTGCAGGTAGGCGTAGACCGGGTCGTTGTTGATGACCATCTCGTAGATGCGCCCGAGGCCGTAGGCGTCGCGCTTCGACAGCCCGTCGAACTCCATGCCCCACTTCCAGTGCGGGTAACGAGTGGGGAATCCGCCGTAGGCCGCAATCTGGTTCATGGTCTCGAAGTCGAGAACCTCGAAGACGACCTCGTAGAAGTCGAGCCCGTACTCGCGAGCCTTGGCCTCGATGGCGACCTTGTGCGCCAGCAGATCGGGCGGCAGATCAGTGCTGCTGCCGCGGATCACCTTGCCTGGGCCCGGGTTCATGCTGCCTCCTGTCCGGGGAGGGCCCCCGGGGTTGTATCGGCATCCTGCCACCGTTCTTTACGCACAGGAGGGCCGATCGGGTCGCCCCCGGCCAGATCCGGCGGGATCCCGGGCTCGCGGCCAGGGCAGCGCCCGCCGGGCTCACGGCGTCAGGACGACGTCCTCGCAGTAGTACTCGTAGCTGTCGGCGTTCATCCTGGACGCCTTCGGGTTCGTCCGCGCAAGGTTCTGGCAACCCGTACGTCCATAGGCGTGGTCGTCGGTGCCGGCGAAGAGATGCGTCAACTCGTGCACGAGCACGCCCAGGGGGTTGTCATTGCAATCGCGCTGGTCCTTCCTGGACCAGCCCGCGTCGCTCTTCGTCCACTCGATCCTGCCGTGCTTCCAGAACGCTCTGCACAGGTACACGCGGCGCGGCCTGGCCGGGTCGGTCGGTCTGACATAGGCGAACGTGTTCTCGTTCTTCGGGTCGTCATCGCGGACGAACTCCAATCCGCCGGCGATTCCCTGATAGACCCTGGCGTAGACCCCGCGAACGTCGTTGTGCTTGACGTCCGTGCCGAACCAAGTCTCCAGCCGCGTCTTCTCCCGCGGGTCGAATGGCGCCCGCTGCGCTGCAGCCTGCGCTTTCGTGATCGCAGCCTCGATCTTCCTCGCGGCGTCGATGACGTTGGCCTGATCAACGGACCGCTCGATGTCCCGCATGCGATGCTTGTCGAACTTCACGACGGAGCCCGCCAGCTCCTTGTCAACCTGCTGGACCAGCTGCTCGACGGCGCCGCCCGAGTTGCGCGTGCTGCTCTTCCAGGCAGGTCCCTTGGAGCCGCACCAGGCGCCCAGCGCCTTCTTCAGCGACTTGAGGTCGGGCGCTGCCTTGGTCCGCTCGTACTGTGCCAGTGCGTCGTCGATTGCCACGAGCTGCGCGCTACGCGGCTTGAGCAGTCCCCGCCGCGTCGCGGCCATCCACTGTGCATGTGTCATGATCGGCATCGCTCATGTCCCCGGGCTGAGCGCGCCTCGGTCGCCCCCGGTCAACCGCCGGAAGCGGCGCCGGCGCCACGCCTGCATGGTACCATGTCGGGCCATCGGCCGCAATGCTCCGCCGCTCAGATGCCCCTGGGGATTGCATCGCCATCCGGGCGCAGTTCTTACGCACGGGTGGGTCGCAGGGTCGCTACAGGCCTCGGGCGGCCGCCGCGGCGGCCGTGAGAAGAATCGTGACGCAGAGGGCGATGCCGGCCCAGACCCACGCCGTCTCGCCGATCGTGGCCCGGGTCACGCCGTCGAGCCGCTCCAGGCGCCGGCGACTCCAGCAGAGCCGGATGCGCGCGCACAGGGGGATGGCGCCGGCGAGGGCGCAGATGGCGCACACCGGCCACAGATCGGCCGCCGCGGCGACGACCGCGACCGACGCCCAGCAGGCCGCGGCAGTGCTGTAGGCGAGCCCGGCGACATGGATCGTCTTGCGGACCGACCACGGCTTCGGCGCCGGTGGGAGGCCATGATGGATGAGCCCCAGCTCGTGCTCGGCGCCGCACTCGGGGCAGCGGGGTGAGGGGAGGCCGCGGAGGCTGTAGTCGCATCGCCGGCAGCGGACATCGCGCTCGGCAAGGAACTGGCGGACGAGAGTATCCGGGGCGACGGCGTCCATGGTCGGCCTCGGGGTCCTATGCGCTCTGCGGCAGCCGGTGGTTCCATGATGCGGGGGCGCCCGACGCGCGGGGCCGCGCCGGGGGGCGGCCTCAGGCGAGGTCGGCGGCGCGCAGCGGGGTGTCGGCGGCGACATCGCGGGCGAGCGTGCGGCCGAGGATGTCGTCGAGGCGCCATGGCTCGAGGCCGTCGCCGGGGCGCTTGCAGGTGACGTCTGCGCTGGTGAGCGTGTGGCAGGCGCGCAGCGGGCGCGTGGTGGTGATCGACTGGCGCGAGAGGCGCCGAACCTCATCCTCGCAGGCGAGGATGGCCTTGTGACCGGTTGATGGCGGGGCGCCGGGGCGCCACGCTTCGCGCGCGAGCTCGACGTATTGCGCAAACTGCGCCGGATCCAGAGACGCGGCGTGATCGGGGCCGGGCGCCGCGCGGTCGTAGGTGAGGTGCTTCTCGAGGATCTCGGCGCCGGCGCGCACTGCGCTTGCGGCGCTGTCCACCCCGGCGACGTGATCGCTGTAGCCGACGGGGCCGTCGAAGATCTCGCGCAGGGCGCCGACGCCCTCGAAGGCGGGGTCGGGCGCGGGATACGCGCTCACGCAGTGCAGCAGGGCGAGCCGCTCGCGGGCGGGCGCCAGCCACCCGAGGGCCCGCTCGACCTCGACGAGGCTGCTGGCGCCGGTGCTCGCGATGATGGGGCGGCCATCGGCCATGATGGCGCGCAGCAGCGGCAGATGGATAATGTCTGGAGAGGCGGTCTTGAAGCCGTCCCACGGGAGCGCGCGCGCAGCGTCGACAAGTTCGGTGGTGAAGACCGTGACGATGGCGTGAATTCCGCGCTCGTGGGCAAGGGCGACCACGCGCCCCATCTCGTCGAGGGTCAGTTCGAGGCGCCGCAGCATGGCGAGCGGATCGCGCTCGCCGGCGTCCGCCTGATACGCCGCGAGGGCGGCAGCCCCGCTCATGAGACGATCGGCCTCGAAATACTGGAGCTTCACCGCGCCGGCCCCAGACTCTGCCGCGGCGGCCGTGAGTTCGAGCGCGCGCGCAATCGAGCCATCGTGGTTGACGCCGATCTCGGCGATGATGTAGGGCGGGTGGGCGCCGCTGATTGTGCGATCGCCAATGCGCATCAGAGCGCCCCGGCCCGCTCGCGGAGGGCCTCGTCGGCGAGCCGGAGGTCGGCCCGCGTGTCGATGTCGATCACTTCGCCCGGTTCGGTGACGACCGCGCGGCGATCGCGCCCGAGGAAGGCGTGCGGGCCGGGAGCAACGCCGGTGATCTGGAGCGTCAGAGCCCGTCGCGTCAGGGCGATCACGCCGCCATCGGGGATATGCGCCGGCGGGAGTTCCTGGCGCCGATAGATGCCGCCGAAAAGCTGGTCTCCCTCCCACGGCGTCAGCCGGGCATCCTCGCCGACGCGGGCCATCCACCACGGGTGAAACTTGCCGACGGTCGCGAAGCTCTGCACACTGTCGCACCCGGAGTTCACCAGCAGGCCCAGGGCGCGGTCGATGAGGCCGGCCGGGCGCACCGGGACGTTGGCGTAGAGGATGACGATGGGGTGGTCATCGGGAAGGGGGCCGGCGAGCGGGATTGCTTCCTCCGACTGGCGCAGCGCGTGGCGGGCCGCGTCGTCCACGGTCGCGGTGTCGGTGGCGAGCGGCGCCGGGCGCGGCCACGCCTCGACACCGGCGCGCTGCGCGAGATCGAGCAGTTCCTGATCGTCGGTGGAGAAGCCGATGCGGGTGACCCCTTCGGCCTCCAGCGCGGCGTCGATCGTCCAGAGCGCGCACGGGCGGCCGCCGACGTCGGCGCGGTTCTTGCCGGGAAGGCCCTTGCTGCCGGCGCGGGCGAGGATGATTGCGAGGGCGCCGCTCACACCAGGGCCGCCCGTCGCGCAGGGCGGCGCCCGCGGCAGATCTCGGCGAGTGTCTGGCGCGTCAGATCGCCGATGGGGCGGGTGGCGCCTGTTTCCGGCCTCACGTCGGGGCTGGTGGGGGCGGGCGCCAGCACGGCGCCGTCGCTCAGCACGATGGTCTCCTCGGCGCTGCGTCGGCGCCGAGCGCCGGCGGGAAGTTCCAATGGCGCGATGCGCTCGCCGGGCTGCGGGCGCGGCAGCGCATCGATGACGGCGGCGCCCGCGCGCAGCAGCCAGCGGTCGTAGAACGGCTCGACCTGCCCGTAGACGGCGTCGCAGCGCGTGATGCGGGCCGCAACCCACGGGAGCGGCACGCCGCCCGCGCGGACGCGCCGATCGATGAGCCGATCGAGATTCGCCAGCACGCGGTCGTACCCGTCCACACCCTGCAGGGCGCGGTAGGTCGCGCTGTCGCCCGCGAGCAGATCGACGCTGATGATGTCGGCGCCGGCTTCGACGAGCGCATCGGCGCGCTCCGGCGCGCAGAGCAGATCGGTGCGCACGTGCATCGTCAGCCCGGCCCGCCGCCCCAGCCGGAGCACATCGATCAGGATCGGGCTCTGCAGCGGGTCGCCGGCGCCGGCGAGCGTGATGGCGCCGGCGGGCGCCATGTCGGCGAACTGCTCGATGGCGCGGGCGGCGAGATCCAGCGTCATCGCCGGGCGCTCCGGAGGCTACTGATGGCGCATCCAGAGCCGGCGCGCGCCGCTGGTCAGGCGCCCGACGCAGAGTTCGAGCGTGAGATGCTGTGCCGGGAGGCGGCGCAGGGCGCGGTCGCCACGGGCGGCGAGGGCGCCCGCGATGGCGTCGGCGCCGCCGGCGCCTTCGGGCGCGCCGAGCAGTTGCTCCACGAGTGCGCGCGCGCCCGGGGCGTCCGGGATCAGCCGCAGGCCGAGGTCGCGCACGGCGGGCGCACACGCCACGCACATGCCGGTCGCGATCGGATCCGGCCGCGGCGAGGAGGGGAGGTAGCCGACCAGGGCGCCGATGGTCGAAAAGGGGCCGGCCGTCGGCACGCTGGCAGCAAGGTCGCGGGCGATCTGCCGGGCGATCAGGACCGCGCCCAGGCCGGGGGGCGCCTGACTGAATACAAGCGTGCGCTTCTGCTCGTCCTCGCGCTGGCGCCGGATGATGGCGTCCACGATCGCAGGGTCGATCAGGGCCCAGTCGGCGCCGACGACGACGGCCTCGGCGAGGCCGAGGCGCTCCATGACATCATCGAGCGCGGCGGGATCCAGCGCCTCGTCATAGATCGTGACGCCCGCCGGCCCGCCGCGCCAGCAGGCGGCGCTGAACCGGCGGGCGGCGCCGATGGCGCGCCGGCGCGCGCGCAGATCGCGCTCCAGGGCAAGGTATTCGACGGCGAGGCCGGCCGGCGGCTCGCCCGCGATCGCGCGGGCCGCGGCGGGGTCGGCCGAGACGAGGATCACGCGCTCGACGAGGGCGCAG
>CAYMJK010000513.1:0-5464 GCA_964390535.1 uncultured Phycisphaeraceae bacterium
GGCCGCGACGGCCGACGTCCCTGCCTCATCGGCCGATTCGCGGCCGCGGCCGATCGCGGCGGCGCCGAAGATCCTGGACTTCGGCGTGGCCCGGATCATGACGGTGGACGAGGAGGGCGGCGAGACCCCGACGATCCACACGCGGGCGGGCCAGCTCATCGGCACGCTGGGGTACATGTCGCCGGAGCAGGCGAGCGGGGCGCCGGATGTGGTGGACACGCGCTCGGATGTCTACTCGCTGGGCGTGATCCTGTATGAGTTGCTCGCGGGGCGGGCGCCTATCGACGTGACGGGCATGTCGATCCCCGGGGCAGCGCGCGCCATCGCCGAGCGGGCGCCGGCGCCGCTGGGCGCGGTGAGCCGGGCGCTGCGCGGGGACATCGAGACGATCGCCGCGCGCGCCCTCGACAAGGACCCCGGGCGCCGGTACGCCGGCGCCGGGGCGCTGGGGGACGACATCCGGCGCCACCTGGACAATCTGCCGATCGCGGCCCGCCCGCCCAGCGCAATCTACCAGCTTCGCAAGTTCTCGCGCCGGCACCGGGCGGCGGCGGGCGCGATCGGGGCGGTGGGGCTGGTGCTGGCGGGGAGCGTCGTGGGGCTGAGTGTGCTGCTGGCGCGGGCGCGATCGGCGGAGAGCGCCGAGCGCCGCGGGGCGGTCTACTCCGGCGCCGTGGCGGAGTTTCTTGATGACATGCTGCAGGGCATTGCGCCGGATGTGGCACGGGGCATGGACACCGAGTTGCTGCGGGCGATTCTCGACCGGGCGGCGGCGCGGGTGGACGACTACTCCGATCACCCCGTGGTGGAGGCCCGCATCCGGATGATCATCGCCGACGCCTACGACGCGGCGGGCTTCGGCGCGATCGCCCGGCCGCATGTCGAGGCCGCCCTCGCCCTGCGCCGGTCCGAGCTCGGCGCCGGGCATCTCGACACAATCGCCTCGTTGATCCGGCTCGGGGAGCTGCGCCACGACGTGGGCGATTATGCGGGGGCGCTGGAAATCGCGCGCCAGGCGGAGGCGCTCGCGCTCGACACGGCGGGCGAAGGCGCCGACGCCACGCTCTGGGCCCAGAACAACATCGTCGCGTACACCGAGTCCCTCGGCCGGCCGGCGGAGGTAGAGGCGCTGAGCCTGCGCGTGCTGGAGGGTCGGCGGCGGCTGGTGGGCCCCGATCATCCAGACACGCTGCTCTCCATGGGCGTGCGCATGCATCTGCTGTTTGAACTCGGACGGATGGACGAGGCGGTCGAACTCGGGGAGCAGACGCTGGCGGCGCGCACGCGTGTTCTCGGCCCGGACCATCCGGACACGCTCGTCAGCGCCAACAACCTTGCTTCCCTGTACGGGGACGTCGGCCGCACCGACGAAGCGATCGTGATGGAGGAGCGCATCCTCGCCGACCGCAGGCGCCTGCTCGGCGACGACCACCCCGACACGCTCACGAGCATGAACAATCTGGCCTCGAGCTACAACGGCGAGGGGGGTGACGTCGCCCGCGCCGAGGAGCTCTATCTCGAGCTGCTCCAGCGCATGCCGCAGGTGCACGGAACCGACCACCCGAACGTTGCCATCGCGACCCACAACCTGGCGTCGCTGTATCGGCGGCAGGGGCGGGCGGAGGAGGCGCTGGTGCGCTCGCGCGAGGCGCTGGCGATCGGTGAGCGGGCGATGCCGGCGGGGAGCTGGCAGATCGCGACACTGCAGGCCAGCCACGGCGCCAGCCTCGCGCTGCTCGACCGGTTCGAGGAGGCCGAACAGACGATGCTGGAGGCGCACGCGACCATCGCGAGCGCGATGGGGGCCGAGCATCGCGCGGCCCGCTCCGCCGCCCGGGCCCTCGCCGAGATGTACGAGCGCTGGGGCCGGCCCGACCCGGCAGCGCGCTGGCGGGCACTGGGCGAGCTGCCCACCGAAGCCCCCTGACGCCCCGCCGCGGCGCCCTTTTCACGGCGTTGCCTCGTGGGGGCGTGAGGGGGGATGGCTCAGGACCGAAAACGGCGCGCAGCTCGAGCGAGGCCGACGGGGGGCTCATGCGCTCCATTCGGGCGCCGTGTCGCCGCGCCGACCGCCGACGCCCAGCTATGCCGGATCAAGGCGCCATCGCGGCAGGTCGATAGACCGGGTGGATTCCGAACCGGGCGAGGCGGCAGGACAGGCGAGGGGCACACGATGGTGGCAATGCGCGCACAGGGCGGGGCGCCGGAGGGGCGCGATCCGGGGCAGCTTCAGCTCGTCACCTTCGAGGTCGGCAGCGAGGAGTTCGCCGTGGACATTCTCGCGGTGCAGGAGATCAACCGTCTGACGCCGCTGACGCGCGTGCCGCAGAGCCCGCCCGAAGTCGAGGGCGTGATCAACCTCCGCGGGACGATCATCCCGGTGATGGATCTGCGCCGGCGTTTCGGGCTGCCGGCCTCCGCGGGCGGCGAGCACAGCCGCATCGTCGTCATCGAGGTGCACGGGCGCGTGATCGGGTTCATCGTGGACCGGGTGCACGAGGTGCTGCGGATCAGCACGGATGTGATCGAGCCGGCGCCGGAGATGGCCTGCGCCATTGATCCGGGCTTCATCGCGGGCGTGGGCAAGCTGCACGACCGGTTGCTCATCCTGCTGGATCTGCCGAAGCTGTTCAGCCCCCGGCTCGTGGGGGCCGTGGGGGCGGTGGGGGCGGGCGATGCCGAGGGGCCCGGCGCGATGGCGGCCTGAGCGATGGGCCCACCCGACGCCATGCCGGCCAAGCGCCCGGCGCCGATGAGCGACGCCGAGTTCGCCGCGCTGGCCACGATCATCGAGGAGCGCTCGGGCATTCACTTCCCCGCGAGCAAGAAGTACGCCCTGGAAGCCCGGCTGTCGCGCCGCCTGATCGAACTCGCGATCGACGGCTACAGCCAGTACATCGCCCTGCTCTCGACGGGCCCGTACCAGGCGGACGAGTTCCAGGAGATGTTCAATCGGATCACGATCAACGAATCGAGCTTCTTCCGCAACCAGCCGCAGCTCGAGGCGTTCGAGAAGCAAATTCTGCCGGCGGCGCTGGAGGCGCGGGCGGCGGGGAAGCGGCTGCGCATCTGGTCGGCGGGGTGCGCCTCGGGCGAGGAGCCGTTCACGCTGGCGATCCTGCTGCATCGCACGCTCGGCGTGCGGCTCGCGGACTGGCGGATCGAGATCCTCGGGACGGACATCTCGGAGAAGGCGCTCGAGACCGCCCGCAAGGCGGAATACACCGGGCACGCGCTGCGCTCGACGCCCGAGGCCGTGCGCAAGCGATACTTCCGGCCGCAGGGGGAACTATTCGCGCTGGATCCGACGGTGCGCTCCATGGTGCGCTTCGAGATGATGAATCTCAAGGATCGGCCGGCGGCGCGGAAGCTCCCCGCGTGGGGCTCGTGGGACTTCATCTTCTGCCGCAATGCGATGATCTACTTTGACGACGCGATGAAGCGAGCCTGCGTGGAGATGTTCGCCGGCGCGCTCGCGGATGACGGCTGCCTCCTGGTGGGTCACTCCGAGTCGCTGTGTGGGGCCGAGGGGGCGCTGGAGCCGTGGCCGATCCCGCAGGCGTTCTGCTATCGCAAGGCGGCGCGCGGCGCCTGATCGCTCGGAGACGGCATGTACGAGGGCGACTTCGATCCCGAGATCCTGCAGGAGTTCCTGGCCGAGTCGTGCGAGCTGCTCGACGAGCTGGAGGGGGATTTGGTCGAGCTCGAGCGCACCCCGGCGGACCCGGAGCTGTTGAACAAGGCGTTCCGGGCCCTGCACACGATCAAGGGGAGCGCCTCGTTTCTCGGGCTGAGGCCGCTGGTCGAGATCGCCCATGCCGCTGAGAGCGCGCTCAACAGCGCCCGGGGCGGGATGGCGGCGCTGACGCAGCCGGTGATGGATCTGCTGCTGGCGGCGGTGGATGTCGTCGGGCGGCAGCTCGATGAAGTGCGGCGGGGCGTCGCCCTGACGGCGCCGGATGGCGCCCTGGTGGCGGCTCTGGCGAGCATCGGAGCGAGCGAGCCGGCGGGCGCCGACGGCGCCGGGGAGCACGAGGGGAGCGGCGCCGCGATCCTGCCCGCCAGAGCGGAGCTTGCGGCAGAGTTCGCCGCGGACATCGAGCAGACGCTCGCGGCGATGGGTGAGGCGATCGACATGATCGTGCGCGCGCAGCCAGAGGCGGCGCTCGGGCTCCAGCGGCTGGGGGCGCTGGGCGAGGAACTCGGCCGCAGCGCCGCCTTTCTCGAACTTGGGCAGATGGAGCGACTGGCCGCGGCGGTGCAACTGGCGGCGGAGGCTGGCCCCGCTCTGGATGCGTCTGTGCGCGCGCGGCTGGCGACGCGGCTGGAAGAGATCGTTGCCATCCTCCGGCGCCAGTGCGCGGGACTTCGCGCGGGGCGGGTGGTGGAGTTCGACTGTGCGGCGGCGGGGGAGGAGATTGGGCAGATTGTGCGCGGAGATGGGGCAGGCGAGGATGCGCCTCCGGCAGGCTGCAAGCCTGCCCCACTTGGCCTTTCCGCTCCGGAAGCGGAGCAGACGATCCGCGTCGAGGTCGGGCGGCTCGAGGCACTGTTGAATCTCGTCGGCGAACTCGTGCTGCAGAAGAATCGCATTGGGGCCCTGGCCCGCGGCGCCGGCCCCGGCAGCGCGCCCGATCCGGCCACCGCGCTGCGCGAGGCCGCGGGCGCCCTCGACCGGGTCACCAGCGAGATCCAGGTTGCCATCATGCGGGCCCGCATGCAGCCGCTGGACAAGCTGCTCGGCAAATACCCGCGCCTCATCCGCGATCTGGCCCAGCGGACGGGCAAGCGGATCGAACTGGAGATCGAAGGCGGCGAGACCGAGGTAGACCGGAGCGTCATCGAGGAACTCGGCGATCCCCTGGTCCACTTGCTGCGCAACTGCGCCGATCACGGCATCGAGCCCCCGGACACCCGCCGCGCTGCGGGCAAGCCGGAGGTGGGGACGATCCGGCTCAGCGCTGCGAGCGCCGGCGGGCATGTGCAGGTGCGCATCAGCGACGATGGGGCAGGCCTCAGCCGCGAGCGGATCTGCGCCCGCGCTGTCGAGCGCGGCCTGATCGGCGCCGCGGAGGCGACCAGGCTCAGCGATCGAGAGGTCTACCAGTTCATCTTCGCGCCGGGCTTTTCGACGGCCGAGCAGGTGAGCGACCTCTCCGGGCGCGGCGTGGGCATGGATGTCGTGCGGGCGAACATCGAGAAGATCAAGGGATCGATCGTGCTGGATTCGACGCCGGGCCGGGGCACGACCATCACGCTGCGGATTCCGCTGACGGTGGCCATCATGCAGGCGATGCTTGTGGGCGTGGGGGGCGTGGAGGCGGGCGAGGGCGCTGGCGCCGAAGAGATCTATGCCATCCCGCTGGCGAACATCGTCGAGGTCGTGCGCCCGGCGCCGGAGGCGGTCAGCACCATCGGCGGCGCTCCGGCCCTGCGCCTGCGCGGCCAGATCGTGCCGCTGGTG
>CAYMJK010000514.1:0-5450 GCA_964390535.1 uncultured Phycisphaeraceae bacterium
CGGTCATGAAGTCCTGTGTTTCGACCGCCCGCACCGCCACCACGCTCTCGTAGGTGCGGCCGTCGCCCATCACACCAACGCTCTGCACCGGCAGCAGCACGGCGAACACCTGGCTCGTCTGCCGGTACAGGTGCGCGGCGACGATCTCCTCGAGCAGGATCTCGTCGCAATCGCGCAGCACATCCAGCTTCGCCTTCGTCACCTCGCCGAGCACGCGGACCGCCAGGCCCGGGCCGGGGAAGGGGTGGCGCCAGACGATCTGGTCGGGCACACCGAGGGCGTCGCCGAGCTTGCGGACCTCATCCTTGAACAGGTCGCGCAGCGGCTCGACGAGTTCGAAGCCGAGTTCGGCGGGGAGCCCGCCGACGTTGTGGTGGAGCTTGATCGAAGCGCTCTGCCCGGCGTGCCCATGGCCGGATTCGATGACATCGGGGTAGAGGGTGCCCTGGGCGAGGAAGCGGGCGCCCTCGATGTCGCGGGCGCTTTCCTTGAAGACTTCGATGAAGCGACTGCCGATGCGCCGCCGCTTCTCCTGCGGGTCGGTGACGCCGGCGAGATCGGCGAGGAAGGCGGCCTCGGCATCCACGACGCGCAGATCGATGTGGAAGTGATCGCGGAAGGTGGTCTCCACGAGATCCCGCTCGTTGGTGCGCAGCAGGCCGGTATCGACGAAGACACACGTGAGCTGCTCGCCGATCGCCTGGTGAAGGAGCGCCGCGCAGACCGACGAGTCCACCCCGCCCGAGAGCCCGCAGATGACGTGTCCACTGCCCACCTGCTCGCGGACGCGCTCGGTAGCCGTCTCGGCGAAGGCGCTCATCCGCCAGCCGCCTTTTGCCTGGCAGATCTCGAACAGGAAGTTCTGCAGGATGTCCACCCCGTGCGGCGTGTGGGTGACCTCCGGGTGGAACTGGACGCCCCAGAAGCGGGGGGAGCTCTCATCCGCGGGGCCGATGGCCGCGTACGGACAGGTCGGGGTCGACGCCAGGGCGCGGAACCCCGCGGGGCCGACCTTGTCGATCTGGTCACCATGGGACATCCAGACGGTGGCGCCGTCCGGGATGGCCCGGAGCAGGTCGGAACGGTCGAGGATGGTCGCCTTGGCGCGGCCGAACTCGCGCTGCCGGGCCCGGCTGACGTTGGCCCCGAGGAGCTTGCACGCGAGCTGCATGCCGTAGCAGATGCCGAGAACGGGGACGCCCAGTTGCAGGACGGCCGGGTCCATCCCTGGCGTCCCCTCGTCATAGACGCTCGCGGGCCCGCCCGAGAGGATGATGCCGGGAGGTTTGAGCGCGGCGATCACCGGCGCGGGTGTCGCGGGATCGACCAGGACGGCGTAGACACCGAGGTCGCGACAGCGCCGGGCGATGAGCTGGGCCGTCTGCGAGCCGAAGTCGAGGATCGGGACGACCTCGTCGTGCGGGAGCGCCATTCGGGCCTTTCTCCGTAGGTCCGGGGGGAATCGAGACGGTAGGCGGCGCGGGCTGACGGTTCGACGCCCCGAATAGCATTGGCTGTGAACTCTGCGCCCCGACCCCTGCACAGGATGACACCGGCGGCCCTTGCCGCGGCGGCGGGCGCGGGAATCGCCGGGCTGGTGGGGGTCGTGGGGTTGGTGGGGGTCGTCGGGGGCGCGGGGTGTGCGGCGGACTATCCGGCCCCGGCGTTCGAGGCGCCGACGGCGCGGGCCCGGGCGGCGGCGGTGGCGGAGGCGGCGTCCGAGAAGGATGTCAGCGCCATCCCGGACCTGATCGCCGCCTTGGATGACGGTGATCCGGTCGTGCGCTCCTGGGCGATTCGGGCGCTGGAGGAGATAACCGGCGAGACCCTGGGCTATGACCCCTTCGCGGCCCAGGGGGTCCGGGACGAGGCCGTGGGGCGCTGGGTCCGGTGGCGCCGGCGGGGTGGCGAAACCGATACTGTTGACAGGGGCGCCGGAGGCGGCGGGGGCTCGGGACCCGCCGGGGCCGGCGCGGATCTGCCGCGATGACCAACGAGCCGGACATCCAGCTTCAGCTTCACAGCGACCCGCAGTGCCTGTGCGGGGTGCGCGAGCTTGTGCTGGCGGTGGGAAAGCGGTACGGCCTGTCGGATGAGTCGGCCTCGCGCCTGACGCTGGCCGTGGACGAGGCCCTTTGCAACATCATCCGGCACGGGTATCAGTCGGCGCCGGGGCGGCCCATCTGGCTGCGGATGTGGGGGCTGGGGGGGGCCGGGGCGGAGCGAGGGCCGGGGGTGCGGATCGAGATCGAGGACGAGGCCCGGCAGGTGGACCCGGATACGATCCACGGCCGGGACCTCGAGGACGTTCGTCCGGGCGGGCTCGGCGTCCACATCATCCGGGAGGTCACCGACGAGGCGACTTATGAGAAGCGCCCGGGCGGCGGGATGCGGCTGACGCTGGTGAAACGAGAGACGGGACCGGCCGCGGCGCCAGTAGCGCGCCGGGCGGGAGGCTGCGGTGGCTGAGGAAATGCGAGTGGGTCAAGAGATGCGGGATCGGGCGGTGATCCTGTCGCCGGAGGGCGATGTGGATCTGAGCGCGTCGCCGTCGCTGCGCTCGCGGATGCACGAGGCGCTCGACAAGCGGCCGCCGCGGCTGGTCATCAACCTGGCGGGCGTGGACTACATGGACAGCTCCGGCGTGGCGACGCTGGTGGAGGGCCTGCAGATCGCGCGCCGTGGGAGCACGACGCTGGTGCTGGCGAATCTGCAGGACCGGGTGCGCTCGGTGTTCGAGATCGCGCGGCTGGACACGGTCTTCACTATCGCCGCAAGCCTGGACGAGGCGATGGAGTGCTGAAGGCAGCGCTGCGCCCGCTGGATGCTCTGGGTAGCCTGGTGCTGGATGCGCTGGCCCACATCGGCGCCGTACTGATGCTGCTGGTGAGCGCGACCGGCTGGCTGGCGCGGGCGATCTGCAGCCGCAAGGTGCGCGTCGGCCGGGCCGCGATGGTGACGCAGATCATCCGCGTGGGCGTGCGCAGCGTCTTCATCATCTCGCTGGTCTCGGCCTCGGTGGGGCTGATTCTATCGCTGCAGATGGCGCCCCCGCTGGAGCAGCTCGGCCAGCAGGACAAGCTGGCCAACATCATCGGGGTGGCGGTCTTCCGGGAACTGGGGCCGCTGATCAGCGCCATCGTGCTGATCGGCTTCGCCGGCGCGGCGATCACCGCGGAGATCGGCACGATGGTGGTGGGGGAGGAGATCGAGGCGCTGGAGGCGCACGCGCTGAACCCGGTGCGGTTCCTGGTCGTGCCGCGGGTGATCGCGACGCTGCTGTCGATGACGGCGCTGGCGGTGATGGCGGATCTGGTGGCGATCGCGGCGTCGATGATGATCTCGATCGCGGCGGTGGGGTTGACGTTTCAGCAGTACTGGGACAACATGCTGTTCCAGGTGCGCTTCGTGGACTTCTATACCGGCGTGATCAAGGCGGCCGTCTTCGGGCTGCTGATCGGCATCATCGCGTGCGCCAACGGCCTGCGCGTGACCGGCGGCGCCGCCGGGGTCGGTCGCGCGACGACCGGGACGGTGGTGCAGTGCGTCGTCGCGGTGGTCGTCGCCGACCTGATCTTCACGGCGATCTTCTACATCTTCGGCCTGGTCTGAGCTTCTCGCCCGGCGCCGACGAATCATCCAACGCTCACCACCCATAGTTCTCCCATGCCCGCCATCGCCGCCACCAACCTGAAGCTCGTCTACGGGACCGACATCATCCTCGAGGGGTGCTCGTTGTCGATCGAGCCGCAGGAGCGCATCGGGCTCGTGGGCCGCAACGGCGCGGGCAAGACGTCGCTCATGCGCGTGCTGGCTGGGGAAATCGCGCCGGATGGTGGCGATGTCTCGGTGCAGCGCGGCCTGCGGGCCCGGCTGTTGCGGCAGGAGCCGCAGTTGAACGCCGAGGAAACGCTGCGCGGCGAGGCGGAGGCCGGGTTCGCCGAACTGCACGCGCTGCACCGTCAGATGGATGCCCTGTACGGCCAGATGGAGGGCGCCCCGGGAGAGGCGCTGGAGCGCCTGCTGGCCCAGCAGCGCGAACTCGAGACGCGGATGAACGCCCTCGGCGGATACGCCGTCGATCACCGGATCGAAGCCACGCTGCACGGCCTCGGATTCACCGATGCCCAGTTCTCCATTCCCGTGCGCGGCCTCAGCGGCGGCCAGCGAGCCCGCCTTGCCCTGGCCAAGCTGCTGCTGGAGGAGCCCGACATCCTGCTGCTCGATGAGCCGAGCAACCACCTCGATATCGACGGGCGGATCTGGCTGGAGACATTCCTGGTCGAGGAGTATCGCGGCGCCGTGCTCATGATCACGCACGACCGCTCCATGCTCGATCGGGTGGTGCAGCGGATCGTCGAAGTCGAGGATGGCCGATTGATCAGCTATCCCGGCGGCTACACCGCCTTCCGCCGCTTGCGGGCCGAGCGCCGCCAGACGCAACTGGACGCGTGGGAGAAGCAGCAGACCCGCTTCCGCAAGGAGGAGGAGTACATCCGCCGCTTCAAGGCGGGCCAACGGGCGAAGCAGGCCAAGGGGCGCGAGTCGCGGCTGGACCGGGAGAAAGAAGACCGGCTCCAGCGGCCGCAGGAACTCGGCGTTTTCCGGTTCGAGCTTCCGGCGGGGCCGCGGCCCGGCGATCTGGTGGTGACGGCGCGGGGCCTCACGAAGCGGTATCCGAGCGCCGATGGGGGCGTGACGCGGCTGTTCGAGCAGTTCGACCTGACCATCGGGCGCGGCGAGCGATGGGCCATCATCGGCCCCAATGGCGCCGGGAAATCGACGCTGGTCTCATGCCTGCTGGGCGAACTCGAGCCGGATGCCGGGACGAGCAAGCTGGGCTCGAATGTGCGCGTCGGCTACTTCCGGCAGGCCGATGAGAGCATGGATCCGGATCTCAAGGTCTACCGGTATCTGCAGAGCGTGATCCTGAAGGAGAACCCGGGCAAGCCGATGAGCGAGCAGGAGGCGCGCGACCTCGCGGGGGCCTTCCTCTTCAGCGGCGACGAGCAGGACCGGGCCCTCGGCGAGATGTCCGGCGGCGAGCGCGCCCGAGCCCGGCTGGCGGCGCTGCTGGCGAGCGCGAAGAACCTGGTCGTGCTCGACGAGCCGACGAATCACCTGGACATCCAGAGCGCCGAGCGGCTCGAGGCGGCGCTGGCGATGCCGCGAACCGATCCCGAGACCGGGGAGCGGACGGGGCCGCAGACGGCGCCGTTCGCGGGAACACTGATCCTGGTGAGCCACGACCGGACCCTGATCGACGCCACCTGCGACCATCTGATCGCGCTGGATGGCCGCGGCGGGGCGGACGTGTTCCACGGGACGTACAGCGAGTATGCGCGGGCCCGCGCACAGCCCGGCCCGGCAGCGCGCCCCGCGCCCGCCCGTGCGCGCCCATCGGAGGCGCGCGATCGGGCCGCCTCGACCGCCGCCGCCGCAGCCCCCAC
>CAYMJK010000515.1:0-5498 GCA_964390535.1 uncultured Phycisphaeraceae bacterium
TGCATCACGTGCCGGACGCCACGGCTGCGCTGCGGGAGGCGCGTCGGGTGCTGCGGTCGGGGCGAGGGGGCGGGGGTGGGGTCGTGCTCGTGCTCGACATGGGCGCGCACACGCGCGATGAATATCGACAGACGATGGGGCATGCGCATCTCGGCTTCAGCGCCGAGCGCATGCAGGAGATGCTGATGGAGGCGGGCTTTGCCCGCATCCAGGTCCGGCCGCTGCGGTCGGATCCCGAAGCACGAGGACCAGGACTGATCGTGGCCACCGGCCATATCTCATAGGACGCGCGCCGAATCACGGCGCCAAGGAAGGAAGACGAACCGTGACGACAATGACGACAGGCCGAGGGCCAGCCACGACCGAAGCCGATTACCGCGTGCGCGACCTCTCGCTCGCCGAACTGGGGCGCAAGGAGATCACGCTCGCCGAGCACGAGATGCCCGGGCTCATGGCCTGCCGCGCCGAGTATGGCGCCAGCAAGCCGCTCAAGGGGCTCAAGATCATGGGCTCGCTGCACATGACGGTGCAGACCGCCGTGCTCATCGAGACGCTGGTGGACCTCGGCGCCGATGTCCGCTGGTGCTCGTGCAACATTTTCAGCACCCAGGACTCCGCCGCCGCCGCCGCCGTCGTCGGGCGCAACGGAACGCCGGAGAAGCCGGCGGGCGTGCCCGTCTTCGCCTGGAAGGGGGAAACGCTGGAGGAGTACTGGTGGTGCACCCGCCAGGCCCTGACGTGGCCGGATGGCTCCGGCCCCGACCAGATCGTCGATGATGGCGGCGACGCCACCCTTCTCCTTCACAAGGGGCGCGAGTTCGAGGCCGCGGGCAAAGTCCCGGATTTCGATCCACAGAACGATCCCGAGGAGTGGAAGTGGATCCTGCACTCGATCCGCGAGATCATCGGCGCCACCCCGGGCTGGTTCGACAAGGTCTGCGAGGCCTGCCGCGGCGTCACCGAAGAGACGACCACCGGCGTCCACCGCCTGTACGAGATGGCCCGGGACGGCTCGCTCGCCTTCCCTGCGATCAACGTCAACGACAGCGTGACCAAGAGCAAGTTCGACAACATCTACGGCTGCCGCCACTCGCTGATCGACGGTCTGAACCGGGCCAGCGATGTGATGCTCAGCGGCAAGGTCGCGGTGATCTGCGGCTACGGCGATGTCGGCAAGGGCTGCGTGCAGTCCCTGCGCGGCCAGGGCTGCCGCGTGCTGGTCACCGAGATCGACCCGATCTGCGCCTTGCAGGCGGCGATGGAAGGGCTCGAGGTCGTGCGGCTGGAGGATGTCGTCGAGACGGCTGACATCTTCATCACCACCACCGGCAACAAGGACATCATCACGCTGAAGCACATGAAGCGGATGAAGGACAAGGCGATCGTCGGCAACATCGGCCACTTCGACAACGAGATCCAGATGGAGCCGCTGGCGAAGGACCCGACATCCGAGCGGATCAACATCAAGCCGCAGTTCGACGAGTGGCGCTTCAGCGACACCGGGCGCAGCATCCTGATCCTCGCCGAGGGCCGCCTGCTGAACCTCGGCTGCGCCACCGGCCACCCGAGCTTCGTGATGAGCGCCAGCTTCACCAATCAGGTGATCGCGCAGATCGAGCTGGCCCAGAACGTGGACCAGTACCAGAAGCAGGTCTACGTGCTGCCCAAGAAGCTGGACGAGAAGGTTGCCCGCCTGCACCTGGACAAGCTCGGCGTGAAGCTCACCGAGTTGACGCCGCAGCAGGCGAAGTACCTCGGCGTTCCGGTCGAGGGGCCGTACAAGTCGGACCACTACCGGTATTGAGCCGGCAGTCGGCCGGTATCGACGTCGGCCGGCGACGACATGCGACAAGACCACAGCGGGCAGGCTCCGGCCTGCCCGCTTCTATTCCGTCGCCCGGAGAGGCCGTCGCTGGGAAGGGCGAGGCCACCCCCGAGGGTTGCGGGGGGGACATACGATGCGGCGTCGCGCCGGCAGCGACCCGGCGCCTGGCAGGAGCGCAAAATGATGCGAATGCGCAGAGCCACTCCCATGGCCTTGATCGGCGCTGCGGCCGTGTTCGCCAGCGCCGGCATGCAGCACCACGACTGGTCGTCCACGCTCCGGCACTTCAGCGACTACCGCCAGGGAGCGACGCCCGAGACGCTGGCCGCATTCAGCGAAGGCCTGATGGCGGATGTCGAGCTCAGCGCGCTGGAGGCGAGTGACTTCGAGCGGCTGGCGCCGGTGATCGAGTCGTCACCTGCGCTGACGGCGAGCGCAGCGCCGAGGCTGCGCGAACTCGCGGGCGCTCCCGATGTCGCCGGCGCGGTCGCCGCCGCGCTGCTCTTCCAGATGAGCTTCACCGAGGCGGGGCCCGACCCCGAGGCGGCGCGCCTGGCGATTTGCCATCCGGCTCTGGTCGAGGCGGCCGCTACCGGTTCGGTGAACGTGGTCTACGGATCGCTCGGCGCCCTGGATGACGAACTTCTGGGAGAACTGACCGACGCCATCGTTGACGCCGGTCGGGCTCTGGAGCACGAGCTTCCGCCGCGGGTTGCGCTGCAGATGACCAACTATTTCAAGACGCTGATCCGGATGGATGCGGATGTGCCGGTCGAGGCGCTTGAGCGTGCCCGCCAGGGCGCGATCGCCCTGGCGGAGCGGGCCCACGCAAGAGCGATAGCCGAGGATCGCCCGCAGGCCGCGCAGGCCCTCGCCCGCGACCTGGAGTATCTGCGGTCGGCAACTCCGACGCACCTGCTCGAGGGAGCGCCGCCGCTGCGCGTCCGCTGGTCTTCCGATCCGTCGGTGATCGCCACTTCCCCGGAGGAGTTGAAGGGGAAGGTGGTGCTCATCGATTTCTTCGCAACGTGGTGTCAGCCGTGCATCGCCGCCTTTCCCGATCTGCGAGCCATCCGGGAGCGCTACGCCGTCAGCGACGTGGCCATCCTCGGCGTCACCAGCCTCCAGGGCGCCCATTACTCGAAGTCGGGGCGGGTGGACACCAAGGGCGATCCGGAGCGGGAGTTCGCGCTGATGCGCGAGTTCATGGCGGAGCAGCGCATCTCGTGGACTGTCGTCTTCACGGAGGAGCCGGTGTTCAACCCGCACTACGCCGTCGTCGGCATTCCGCACGTGACGATCGTGGACGCCCAGGGACGGGTGCGCCACAACGCGATCAACCCCCACCGCGCGGGCGCAGAACAGATCATCAGGTGGCTCGATGAACTGCTGCTGGAGGCCGGCGCTGACCTTCCCGCGCCACCGGCGGATCGATAACGCCTCCCCGCACAGTTCTGGTCGGCCGAGGCGGATCTTCGACTCACGCGTGCAACACACGCGTTGGACCAGGCGGGCGGCCTTCGGACGCCCGAGTCCGCGCCGTGGCCATTGCTGGCCGTCGGCGCCGGCCACCCCTGGCCACAGGCGCTGCTGAGGGCGAGAAGGATCTCTGTCGTCGCCCTGTGGCGCCTTCGTTGCACTCCCGCCGCATGGTTCTACGGGGCGCCCCTGCCCCGACGACCCACGCTGCTACAACCACGGAGGACCGCCGATGAGCCGCCGTCACTCGCTCCCTCGCCTCACCGCCGCAGCCGCGTTGGCCTCGCTCGCCGGCGCCGCCGCCGCCCAGGAACTGATCCCCGAGTGGGTGACGTCGATCGACGTCGGAACCAGCCTCTCCAGCGGGCTGGGGGAGGCGGTGGTGGACTCCGCCGGTGTCGCCTACCTCGTCGGCTCCACCGGCGGCCCCAGCGGCTACACCGACACCATTGCGGCGGTCGTCGAGCCTGACGGATCGATCCGCTGGACGCACGAGTATAACGGCCCGGCCGACTGGCACGACCAGGGCCGGTCGGTGGCGCTGGCGCCCGGCGGGCGGATGTATGTCACCGGCAACACGCCTTCGCCTTCGAAGCGGGCGCGAGTGCTGCTGCTGGAGTACGACCTGACAACGGGTGAACTGCTCTCGGACACCAGCTACGCCTCCGACCCGCTCTACGCGGAGTCCGGGTACGACATGGTCGTCAGCAACGGCGAGCCGGTCATTGGCGGCGGGACGAACGGCGACGGCTCCGACGCCCTGCTCGTGAAGTTCGATCAGTCGCACACCGTGGCGTGGATGACCACCTGGGATGGCCCCGCGTGGGGGCCGTACTCACAGGATTCGGTGCAGGAGCTTGCCATCGCGCCCGATGGCAGCGTGATCATGCGGCCGCAGGGCTATATGGCCGATCTGCAGCCGGACTTCGTGCTGATCAAGTATGATCCGGCCGACGGCTCGATCATCTGGGAGAACAACTACGGCACTCGGGCGGGCGAGTCCTCGACGGCAATGGTGATGGATGCCGCGGGAGACATCTACATGACCGGGATCGGCCAGGGCGGCGCCGCCTTCTTCACGGTGAAGGTCGATGGCGACACCGGCGCCGAGCTGTGGCGGGCGGACGACCAGTTCGGCATCGACGACCACGCCTGGTCGATCGCGCTGGATGGCGAGGGCGGCGTCTACATCGCCGGCGACGCCGATGTCGATGGCGATGAGAGCAACTTCAACGACCTGATCTATAGCGTCAAGCGAGACGCCGAGACAGGCGCCTTCCTGTGGGACTTCGTCTACGGCGAGACATGCAAGCGCTGCTACGACGTTCCCAGCGACATCGAAGTGGATGGCCACGGCAACCTGCTGCTGATGGGCAGCACCTCCTCACCGCCCTACGGCGGCGACACCATTCTGTTCCGACTCGACCGCGAGACCGGCGCCGAACTGGAGCGAGGGACGACGAGAACCGCGCCCGCTGGCAACATGTGGTTCGACGCCCTCCAGGACATCTACACGACCACCGGCACATGGAACGCCACCACCGGCGCCACCGCCATGGTGGTGTGGAAGCTCGCCAGCCCCGGCCCCCAGAGCAGCGCCTGCCCGGCAGACTGCGACGGCGACGGGTCACTGAGCTTCTTCGATTTCCTCTGCTTCCAGAACCTGTTCGCCGCCGGCGATCCGGAGGCCGACTGCGATGGTGACGGGTCGCAGACGTTCTTCGACTTCCTCTGCTTCCAGAACACGTTCGCCGCCGGCTGTTCATGACCCGGAGGGGGCGAAGGGCGACATCCTGGTGAGTTCGCCCTCATCGTCTGGATGGAGGCCGATCGCGCGATAGACTGCGCCAGCGCGAAGACTGGAGCAGCCCATGCGTGATCCCGAACACATTGACGTACACCGACTTGAAGTGGATGCCGGCAACTTCCTTGTCGGCTTCGGCGAGGCGATGCTCAATGAGAGCGAGATCGACCTCGAGCAGATCGGCCCCGACAACATGGCCGAGGAGGACGAGGTGCGCATCGAGCGCATCACCCGTCCGCCCGAGCGCGTCACGATCTCCGGCGGGCCCTATGGGGACGGCCAGCAGCGGGCCTTCCAGGCGACCATCGGCGTGGAGGTCTCGCCCGGCAATCGCGATCTCGACCTCCGGATCGAGTTCGAACTGAACCTGGAGGATGGCGAGATCGCGCC
>CAYMJK010000516.1:0-3133 GCA_964390535.1 uncultured Phycisphaeraceae bacterium
GGCGCCAGTCCCGCGCGGCCCGGAAGATGATCCGGGCCATCAACAGCTTATCGCGAAATCGGCCCGGCGCCAAGGTTTCTTGAGGCGTGGGATGGGGGTCAGGAGTCAGGGTCAGGGGTCAGGGGTCAGGAGGCAGGAGGCAGGAGGCAGGGAGGGCTGCCCGACCCGCTGGCCTCGGGCGGGCATTGCGGCTATCGTTCTCTCCTGCCGCGGGCGGCTGCCCGGACGGCTTCCGAACAGAGAGCTCCGCCATGACGACCCATTACCCGAAGCGTCGCAGCAACATCAAGCGCCGGCGCCGGTTCGGCTTCCTCGCCCGGATGAAGACCAAGTCCGGCCGCAAGATGATGAACCGGAAGCGGGCCAAGGGCCGCCGGCTGGCCGTTCGCGGCCTCTGAGCCGCAGCCTCGCCGCGCCAGGGGCTCGACGCGGCCTTCTTCAGTCCTTGTCAAGCAGTTCGATCGACTCGAAGGTCTTGCCTTCGAGCATCTCCAATGCTGCGCCGCCGCCGGTGGAGACGTGGCTGACGTCAT
Organism: uncultured Phycisphaeraceae bacterium; assembly: GCA_964390535.1. GTDB lineage: Bacteria > Planctomycetota > Phycisphaerae > Phycisphaerales > UBA1924 > CAYMJK01. The sequence goes on from CAYMJK010000516.1 coordinate 534, forward strand.
CGACGAGGTCGAACTTCTCGGCCGCCGCCGCGGTGTCGCCGCCGCAGACGATCGTGGTGGCGCCGGCGTCAGTTGCCCGGGCGATCGCTTCGCCGACCGCGCGGGTGCCGGAGGCGTAGTTCTCCCACTCGAAGACGCCCATCGGGCCGTTCCAGACGACCGTGCCGGCGCCGAGGATGACCTCGGCGTAGGCCCGGCGCGTCTCCGGGCCGATGTCCAGACCCATGAGGCCCTCGGGGATTTCGCCGGCGGCCTCCTCGGGCGGCGCGGTTTCCATGAAGTGCTGGGCGCAGACGTGATCGGTCGGGAGCATCAGCCGCTTGCCCGCGGTCTCGGCGGATTCGAGGGCGCGGGCCGCCTCGCCGAGCATCTCCTCCTCGATGCGGCTGGCGCCGACGCGGGCGCCGCGGGCCCGGAGGAAGGTGTAGGCCATGGCGCCGCCGATGAGGATGGTGTCGGCGCTGGGGACGAGGTTTTCGATGGCGGCGAGCTTGGTGGAGACCTTGGCGCCGCCGATGACGATGACGAAGGGGCGCTTCGGCTCGGCGATGGCGTCGGCGAGATACTTGAGTTCGCTCTCGAGGCTGAGGCCGGCGATCTTCGGCTTGGCGCCCATGGCGAGGGGGGTGGCGACCATGGAGGCGTGGGGGCGGTGCGCAGCGCCGAAGGCGTCGTTGATGTAGATGTCGCCATAGGCGGCGAGCTTCGCGCCGAAGGCCTTGTCGCCGGCGGTTTCTTCCTTGTGGAAGCGCAGGTTCTCCAGCAGCAGCACGTCGCCATCGGCCATGGCGGCGATTGCCGTCGCGGAGGCGGTATCGATGCAGTCGCTGGAGGGGAAGCCGACCTTGCGACCGAGGATGGTGGCGAGGCGGCCGGCCACCGGCTCGAGCGAGTGCTCGGCCTCGAAGCCATCGCCGCCGGGGCGGCCGAAATGGCTCATGAGGATGACGCGGCCGCCGCGCTCGGTGACGCTGCGGATGGTGGGGACGGCAGCGCGGATGCGCCGGTCGTCAGTGATCTTGCCATCGGTGATGGGGACGTTGAAGTCGACGCGGATGAGCACGCGCTTCCCGGTGACATCGACATCCTTGACGGTCTTTCGGGCCACGATTGCTCCTTGATCGCTCTGCGCCGCTGGGCTCCGTCGGCATGGCGCCGCGAGCGTGCGCCGTGCAAACCACCGCACAGAGCCAGTGACGGCCGCCGTCAATGGCACGGCGAAGGCGGTCAGCCGGTCGCTTCGTCGATCACGGATTCTATCCGCTGACGCATGCGGGCCTTGCCGCCGGCGGCGAGCTGGTCGCGGAATCGCCGCAGCTTGGTCGCAAGCGAGCCGTCCACGAGCTGATCGCCGACGCGGAGGCGGATGCCGCCGAGCATCGACTCGTCGGTGTAGGGATGCACGATCGTCTGGCGCGCGAGGATCGTCTGAAGCTGCTCCTTGATCTGGCGGAGATGCTCGGTGTCGATGGGCGCTGCGGTGTAGACATCCACCTCGATGCGGCCGACGGCCTCCTGCACCATCTGATCAAGCGAGGCGACGATGGCGGGCAGGTGGCCGAGGCGTTCCTTGTCGTTGAGCAGCAGCAGGAAGTGGAGCGCGAGGTCGCTGATCCGGCCCTGGAAGATCGCCTGCAGCGAGCGATTGCGATCGACAACGGGGAGCACGCGGGAGGCGAGGAACTCGTTGAGCGCGGCATCCTGCCGGGCCATCTCCATGACATCCTCGAGTTCGCCGAGCGTGGACTCGAGGGCGCCGGGGCCGCCGGTGGCCTCGGCAAGTTCGAAGAGGCTGCGGGCGTAGACCTCGGCGAGGGCGTCGGGTGGTGTTTCGATGAGTGGCATATCCGGCCTTGATTTTCACCACAGAGGCACAGAGAGCACAGAGGCAGCACAGAGAGAAGGCGGGGTTGGTCCGCTGCTGCGCAGCGGCTGAATACAACAATGCCTCCTCTGGGTCCTCTCTGTGCTCTCTGTGCCTCTGTGGTAAATGTGAATCACGCGATTTCCAGAATTGAGCGTCAGTTGCGGGCCTGGAGCTGGGCGAGCGACTCGTCCACGAGGCGCTGCTGGTCGGTGGGGGAGACCTCGCGCTTCAGGATCTTGCCGGCGACCATGGTCGCCAGGTCGGCGGCCTCGCTGTAGATCTCGCCGACGGCGGCCCGCTTGGCGGCATCAATGTCGCGCCGGGCCCGCTCCTTCATTGCCGTGAGATCCTGCTCGGCCTTCTGGCGCAGTTCGGCGGCGAAGGCCTGCTGCTGGGCCTTGGTCTCGGCGAGCATGGTCTGGGCCTCGGCCCGGGCCTCGGCGAGTCTGGCCTCGTACTCGCTGCGGATCTGGTCGGCCTCGGCCTTCAGCCGCTTGGAGGCTTCGATCCCCTCGCGGAGCTTGGCCTCGCGATCGGCCAGGCCGCCCAGCATCTTCGGCCAGGCCGTCCTGGAGAGGATGAAGAGCACGAGCAGGAAGATCGCGATCGCCGCGATCGACATGGGCACGCCGGCCTTCGGCGGGGGGATGACGCCGCCTTCGGTGTGCTCCTCGCCGTGGTCGTCGGCGTGGGGAACCTCGCCTGGGGCGACCTGGCCGCCGGCGCCGGGTTC
>CAYMJK010000517.1:0-5453 GCA_964390535.1 uncultured Phycisphaeraceae bacterium
GCGCCCAGGACGCCATCTGCCGGCGGTTCTGCTCGAACGCGAAGTGAATCGCGCCTCTGACCTGCTCTGAGGTCAGGCTGCTCGGCCGCGACAACGCCGGAGATCCAGCGAGTCGGTGGATCCGGGGATCGAGCGACGAACGCACTGACGGCCGCCGTCAGTGGCACGGGTGGCGCGGGTTGGGGGGAATACGCCCGGCGAGATTCGAACTCACAACCTCTGGCTTCGGAGGCCAGCGCTCTATCCAGTTGAGCTACGGGCGCGCGGGTCCAACTGCGGGCGGATCCTACGATCGGCGCCCGCCCGGGGCAACGGGGCGGGGGGAGGTCGGAGTCAGGGATCAGGAGTCAGGAGTCAGGAGTCAGGGGTCAGGCGGCGGCCGGCGCTGCGATCCTTCCGAGTCCCTACCGACGCCGTTCCCCGGCCTGGACCTCGGCCGGCGCTGACCCCTCAATCCCGCCCCGTCTCCTGCCTCCTGCCGCTGACTCCTGACTCCTGACTGCCCCCTGCCTCTCCCCATGCCCCCTCCTCCCGACCAGAACTCGACGCAATCGCCCACCCCTCTCTGGGCGTCGCTCACCTTCGTCTTTCTCGCGAGCGTCGGGACGGGCGTCGCGACGGCGGGGGTCTACTTCGTGGCCGAGCGGGCGTTCGCGTTCGGGGCGATGGCGAACTTTGCCCTTGCGGCAGTCTTTGGCGTCCTCTACATGCCGGGGGCTCTGGGGGTGGGGCCGGCGCTGCGGCGGGCGTGCGCCCGGTGGGCGTGGCTCAGCCCGCGCGGAGCTCTGGGCGGGGTGATGGCCGTGCTTGGGGCACTCTGCCTGCTGCCGGCGCTCTTCGCCTCGGCGCAAACCGGCGCCGGGGCGTGGACGGTCTGGGTGATCATGGGGGCGAGCGGCCTGCTCGGGGGGGCCACCTGGCCGATCGCCGAGAGCTACGTCACCGGCGGGCGGCGCGGGCAGGCCCTGCGCAACGCCACCGGCCGGTTCAACATCGTCTGGAGCGTCTCTATCATGGCGACGCTCTGGGGGATCGCCCCGCTGCTCAAGGATCACCCGCTGGATGCCCTCACCGCCCTCGCGGGGATCTACGGACTCGCGGCTCTCAGCGTCCTCGCCCTCCCGGCGCAGCCTGCCCGGCATCTGCCCGATCCGCACGGGCCCACGCCTCCGGACTACCGGCCGCTGCTGCGGATCTTCCGGCTGCAGTTGCCGGTGAGCTTCATGGTCATTGCGGTGGTCGAGCCGTTCCTGCCGTCGGCCCTCGGGGCGATCGGCGTCGATACTGCGTGGAAAGCCCCCGCCGCGGCAACGTGGATGCTGACGCGTGTGGGCGCCTTCATCCTCTTCGAGCGCTGGCACGGGTGGCATGGGCGCTGGTGGATGACGGTGGCGCCGGCGGCGGCGATGCTCGTCGGGTTCGGGCTGAGCGCCGGCTCGCCGCAGATCGCCGAGGTTGCAGGTCGCAGTTGGGGGCTCGTGGCGCTGCTGGGGGGGCTTGGGCTGTTCGGGGTGGCGGTCGGGGCGATCTATCACGCGGCGTTCCACTACGCGATGGAGGTGGGCGAGGCGCAGGTGGATGCCGCAGGCGTGCACGAGGCGCTGATCGGCTCGGGGTACACCATGGGGCCGGCGTGCGGCCTGGCGCTGTGGGGGCTGGCGGGCGCCGGGGCGATCGAGGCAGCGCATCTGGAACTCACGCTGGTGGTCGTCGTCTGCATCGTTGCGGCAGCGCTGCTCACGTGGGGCGGCGTCGCCGGGCTGCGCGGCCGGTGGCTGGCGCGAGCGATCGCTCATCCCGAATCCTGACAGGGGCCGATCGGCCGCGCATCCGGTAAAGGGGCCGCTCGCCCCATCGGCGCGGGATCCGCCGGGCCGATATCATCGGATCCGCTGCGGCGGAGCCGGGAGGCTCAGCCCGCGGCCCCCAGAGGTCGATGGGCGGTCGAATCGGCCCTCCGCCGGCCCGGAACATCGAGCCGGCGCGGGCGGTTGTGTTTCAGCCCGGCAGGACGCCGAGCGTCGCCAGCAAGAGGATCAGGATGAACCACCGCATTTCCGCCGCCCTCGCGATCGCCCTCAGTCTCGCCGCCGCCCCGTTGGGGCTTGCGCAGGAGACACCCGGGGCGCCCGGGGCCCAGGTCGTTGCCGCGCCGTTCGAAGCCGAGTCGTGGGCCGATCGCCTGTGGCGGCCGACCGCCGAACTGGATGAAGGGGCGTTCCTCGACTTCCTGCGCACGTTGCCGGAGGAGGCCCCGGACGGGACGCGGCTGGAGCGCCTCGCCGACTCGGCCGAGTTGCTGCTCGGCGGGATCGAGCAGCGTGAAGAGCAGCGGGCCGAAGCGCTTGCCGAGGCCGAGAAGGAGCTTGAAGAACTCCTGGCGGAGGAGATGGATGTCGAGGCCCTGGCCGAAGCCATGGGCGCCGCCCTGTCGATCCAGCAGCTCTCCGCGGATCCCGACGAGTTCATGCAGAGCGAGCGGCTCGCCTCGCTGGTCGCCCGCGCCGCCGAGGCCGCCGCGGATGCCGAGCGCAGCGGCGAGTGGTTCGACGCCGCCGAACTGTTCAACCTGCTCAACGGCTTGTACTACGACGAGGGAACGTACCGGCAGGATCAGCAGCGGCAGCTCGACCGGCTGTCGATGATCTACACCTACGCCCCCCGCCGGCACTGGGAGATGCGCAACGAGCGGCACGTCGCCGAAGGCAACGATCCGCTGCCGCCGTTCAACGAGGCGGGCGTCGACTACCGCGAGCGGCTGCACGACATCAGCCCGCGGATGGTCCGCGAGGCGATCTATCTCTCGGCTGCGCGCCATGTCGAGCACGTTCCGCTGGCGGACATGCTGCTCGGCGGGATCGATCGCGTGCGCACCATGCTGAAGACGACCGACCTTGTCACGACCTTCCCGACGCTGGCGGATCAGGCCGACGTCAACCGGATGCTTGACACCCTCCATCGCGAGGAGGAGCGCGTGAAGCGCAGCCGCGGCGATCTCGGCGACGACGATACCATCGCGCTGATCGAGCAGATCCTGCGACAGAACCTCGAGACGCTGCAACTCCCCAAGGAGGCGATTCTCCGCGAGTTCGGCAACGGCGCCATGGCCGCCCTCGACGAGTTCAGCGACATGGTCTGGCCGGACGATGTCCGCCAGTTCAACCGCTCCACCCGCGGGAACTTCAGCGGGATCGGCGTCTCCATCCAGCAGGACGATCAGCAGAACATCGTCGTCGTCACGCCGCTGGACGGCACCCCCGCCCAGCGCCAGGGCGTCCGTGCCGGCGACATCATCACCCGCGTCAACGGCGAGCCCACGCTGGGCTTCACGCTCGACCAGGCGGTGGACATCATCACCGGCCCGGTCGGCACTGCCGTCGAGATCACAGTGAAGCGCGACACCGAGGAGGGCGAGGGAGACGAGAAGGAGATCACCTTCAACATCACCCGCGACCTGATCGAACTCAAGACGGTCAAGGGCTGGCGCCGGCTGGATGCCGACGAGGATCACTGGGACTGGTTCATCGATCCCGAGCAGCGCATCGGCTATGTCCGCCTCACCGGCTTCAGCGAGAAGACCGCCAGCGACTTCGACTTCGCCGTGGCCCAGATGAAGAGCGAGGGCCTCGCCGGCCTCATCGTGGACCTGCGGTTCAACCGCGGCGGGCTGCTCGACCAGGCGGTGGAGATCACCAGCCGCTTCATCAGCGCCGAGACCGCCCAGAGCCTCCTGCGCCGGCCGGTCGTCGTCACCACCGTCGATGGCCATGACCAGGAGACGCAGCCCCCGGAGCCGGTGCTCCGGGCGAGGGATTACCTCTCGAGCGTCCCGGTCGTGATCCTGATCAACGAGGGCTCCGCCTCCGCATCCGAGATCGTTGCCGGCGCCGTGCAGGACTACGCCCACGCGGGCGAGGGCGGCCCCGCCGCGCTCGTCCTCGGCCATCGCTCCTATGGCAAGGGGAGCGTACAGAACGTCGTTCCGCTGGAGCGCCGCACCCGCGAGCCGCTCGCCTATCTCAAGCTGACGACGCAGTACTACGTCCTCCCCGGCGGGCGCAAGATCCACCGGCGCCCCGGCGGCGGGGACCACGGCGTCGCTCCGGACATCGAGATCGAGATGCTCCCGGTGCAGATCGCCGACAGCATCACGCTGCGTCAGAACGCCGACGTCATGCCGCTCGACGAGCACGGCCAGGTGCTCGAGACCGAGGAGCGGCCCGACCCCGACACGCTCATCACCGAGGGTACCGACCTCCAGCTTCACGCGGCCCTGCTCCTGCTCCAGGCCCGCGCCATGGCCCAGGCTGGCGCCTACGCAATGCTCCCGCAGCCTGCCGAGCCGGCGCAGACGCCCTGACCAGCGCTGCCGGCGCCTCTACACTTTCTCGATGGCCCGCCGCGGCGGGCTCGTTGCCCCTTCGTGAAGGATTCCGATGACGCAGGCGCCATCCCAGACACCCCCCAAGGCACAGGCCGGGGCCAAGCCACGCTCAAAGGCCGCGGAGAAGCTCTCCGACGACACCCTGCGCAAGTGGCTCGAGGACATGCAGCTCATCCGCGAGTTCGAGACGCGGACGCAGCAGGCGTACCAGCAGGCGAAGATCGGCGGCTTCTGCCACATCTACTCCGGCCAGGAGGCATGCGCGGTAGGCACGATCGCCTGCCTGAACCCCGATGACCCGGTCATCACCGCCTATCGCGATCACGGACACGCGCTGGCCCGCGGCATGGACCCGAAGGCCTGTATGGCCGAGATGTTCGGCAAGGCGGCGGGGTGCGCCAAGGGCAAGGGCGGGTCGCTGCACATGTTCGACCGGCCGAACCACCTCTACGGGGGCCACGGCATCGTCGGCGCCCAGACGCCGCTCGGCGCCGGGCTGGCCTTCGCGGCCAAATACGAGCTCGAGGTGCTCAAGCGCGGCGTCGATGGCGGCGAGGCGAAGCCCAAGGTGACCCTCTGCTACCTCGGTGACGGGGCGATCGACCAGGGCGCCTTCCACGAGGCCCTGAACCTGGCCAGCCTCTTCGGGCTCCCGGTCATCTACGTCATCGAGAACAACGGCTACTCGATGGGCACAGCGATCCAGCGGCACACGGCGAACCACGAGAACCTGGTCAGCCGCGGCGAGTCGTACGGCATCAAGAGCGTGCAGATCGACGGCTTCGACATCCTGAACATCTACGGCGAGTTCAAGCCGCTGGTGGACTGGTGCCGCGAGGCGCAGCGGCCGGCGTTCGTCGATCTCAAGACGTACCGGTACCAGGGCCACTCGATGAGCGACCCGCAGAAGTACCGCGACAAGAGCGAGGTCGATCAGTGGAAGGAGCGCGACTCGATCGACGCCCTGGCCCACTACCTCATGACGCCGAAGTCCGATGGCGGGCGGGGCTGCCTCAGCGAGGACGAGTGGAAGGACATGCAGAAGGCGATCCGCGAGGTCGTCCGCGAT
>CAYMJK010000518.1:0-6780 GCA_964390535.1 uncultured Phycisphaeraceae bacterium
GCCGCTACGACGCCCGCGTCGAGGACCACGCCCACCTGATCCTGCCGGACGGGCGGGTGATCGACGTGCCGACGGACCTCGGCGACCAGTTGCTGGAGCGGCTCAGCGACCGCGCCGTGATCGGCGAGGTGGAGCGGCGGATGGGCGTCCGGATCTCGGGGTTCAGCGTGCGGCTGCTGGCGGAAGACGCCCGGCGCGAGTCGGACTGAAGCCGGAGTTATCCACAGATGGCACAGATGTGGCACGGATGCGCGGCCATCGGCGCCCCTGTGTGACATCTGTGGTTACCTCTTCTCCGGCGCCCCCACCGCCTCGGCGTCGCGGTCGCTGAGGAGGCCGCCATCGGAGCGCGGGCGGACCGTGCCATCGCGCTTCCACGAGCGCTCGCAGCGCGGCTCGGCGGTGAGATCGTGGACCACCGGCGCGCGGGCGCCGGGGTCGAGATTCACGCGGCTGACGCCGAGCAGGTCGGCGAGATCAGTCAGGTCGAAGCGGGCCAGCAGGCCGTCGCGGTCCGGCAGCGTCACGCCGAGATCGAGCGGGTTGTCCACGCCGAGGGCGCCCTCGCCGGTATCGGCGCGGGCTCGCTCGATCGCCGCGAGGGCGTCACCGCGCGCCGCCATCACCTTCGGCCACGCGGGATCATGGGCGGCGCCGAGGCGGGCGATGAACTCCTGCGTGTGCACCGTCGTCTCCGTGTCGCTGGGCTCGACTTTGCGCAGGGCGCGGAAGGCCTCGTCCGCGGTGTGGCAGAGCGTCGGCGCCAGCAGCCGGCAGAGGCCATCCGTCAGGCGCCAGAGCGCCGTCTGGGCCTGCCGGCGCCGGGGAGAATCCGGGCGGTCGCAGTACAGCCGGTCCTTCGCCGCGGCAAGGTAGACGGCGCTGAGCGTGTCGTTGCACAGGTCGTAGAGGGCGCTGTGGGCCGCGCGGAAGTCGTAGCGCTCGTACGCCGCGACCACGGCGCTGGCGACCCGGTCGAACTCGCCCATCGCCCAGGCGTCGATCGAGGTCGGCGCCATCGTCGCCGGCTCCACGCCATCGCGGTCCGGGTCGAAGTCGTCGAGATTGCTCAGCATGAAGCGCAGGGTGTTGCGCACCTTGCGGTAGCTCTCCCCCGCGAGTCGGAAGAACTCGTCATCAACCTTGACATCGTTCTCGTAGCTGAGCGAGCTGACCCACCAGCGCAGGACATCGGAGCCGTACTTCGTGAACAGCTCCTCGATGGTGTCGCCCCTGCTCTTGCTGAGCTTGCGGCCATCCTTGTCGTTCATGAACCCGTGCGTGACCAGGGCGCGGAACGGCGGCTGGCCCATCACGCCCAGGCTCGGCAGCAGCGAGAGCTGAAACCACCCGCGGTGCTGGTCGGAACCTTCGAGGTAGAGATCCGCCGGGAAGGCGCCGGCGCCGAGCCGCTCGCGGATGACCGCGTTCCAGCTCGAGCCGGATTCGAACCAGACGTCGAAGATGTCCTGCCCCTTGCGCAGGCTCGCCAGGTCCGCCCGCGTCAGCCCCCGCGGCGCCGCGGGATCCTGGGCCGGGTCGTAGTCGGCGAGGAGTTGCTCGCAGGAGGCGGTGAACCAGAAGTCGGAGCCGTGCGCGCGCACCTGCGCCCCCACCGCCCGCGTCGAGGCGGGGGTCATCAGGGCGTCGCCTGCGGCGGTGAAGAAGGCCGGGATCGGCAGCCCCCACGCCCGCTGGCGGCTCACGCACCAGTCCGGGCGCGAGTCCAGCATGCCGCGGAGGCGGTTGCGGCCCCAGCCGGGGAAGAACTTGACCGGATCACCCTGCACGCCGGCGTCGATCGCGGTGAGCGCAAGCTCGCGCAGCGACTTCCCCTCGCGCTTCGTGGGGGTGTCCACACCCACGAACCACTGCTCGGTGCAGCGGAAGATCACCGGTGTCTTGCTCCGCCAGTCGTGCGGGTACGAGTGGGTGAAGCGGTGGTCGAAGAACAGGTGGCCGCTCGTGCGGAGGCGGTCGGTGATCTGCTGGTTCGCCTTCCAGATGCTCTCGCCGCGGAGCCAGTCGGCGACGGAATCGTCGTAGGTTCCATCCCCGCGCACCGGGCAGTAGACCGGCAGGCCCTCGCGCAGGCCGGTGTTGTAGTCGTCGGCGCCGTGGCCGGGCGCCGTGTGCACCAGGCCCGTGCCATCCTCGGTGGTGACGTACTCGGCCTCGACGATGGTCCAGACCTTGTCTAGGTCCCAGATGGCGCTGCCGACGCGGGCGGCGTCACTGAAGGCGGGCGCCTGCTCGTTGAAGGGATGGCGGTACGCCAGCCCGACCAGCTTCGCGCCGGGGGCGACCGCGAGCACTTCGACATCCTCGGCCTTCGCCGCCTTCGCGACGCGCTCGACGAGGGCCCGCGCCAGCACGGTGACATTGCCATCCATGCGGACCAGCGCGTACTCGATGTCGCGGCGCACGGCGACCGCGAGGTTCGCCGGGAGCGTCCACGGCGTCGTCGTCCAGATCATGAAGCTGGGCGTCTGCTCGGGCCGCTCGTCGGCGCCCAGCCCGAACGCCTCGTACACCGACGCCGCATCCTGCGCCTCGAAGTCCACATAGACCGAGATGTCCTCCCGGTCCTCGTACTCGAGCTCCGCCTCCGCCAGCGCCGTCTCGTTCTCGATCGACCAGTGCACCGGCTTGAGCGCGCGGTACACCAGCCCCTGCTCCAGCAGCCCGGCGAGCACCTCCAGCGTCGCCGCCTCATACTCGGGCTGCATGGTCAGGTACGGGTTGTCGTAGTCCGCCAGGGTGAGCAGGCGGGTCATCTGCTCGGTGTGCAGCTTGTGGAACTTCTCGGCGTACTTGCGGCACTCGCGGCGGACGGCCATGCGCCGCGTGTCCTCATCCAGCGTCTTGAGCTTCTCGATTTTGCCGCTCTCGACGAGTTCGAGCATCACCTTGTGCTCGATCGGCAGCCCGTGGCAGTCCCAGCCCGGCACGTACGGGCAGTCGAGCCCCATCCCCGTGCGGGTGCGCACCACGAAATCCTTCAGGCACTTGTTCATGAGGTGCCCGAGGTGGATGGAGCCGTTGGCGTAGGGGGGGCCATCGTGGAAGACGAACCGCTCGCGCCCCGCGCGGGCCTCGCGGATGCGCTGGTACAGCCCCTGCTTCGCCCAGCGCTTGAGGCTGCCCGGCTCGTTCTGCACGAGGCTGGCCTTCATGGGGAATGCGGTCTTCGGCAGGTTCAGCGTCTGCCGGTAGCGGCTCTTGTCTGCGCCCTCGGTCTTCTCGCCGCGGGCGGTGGCTGGAGCAGTCGAATCGGACATCGGACACCTCACAAGCCTGGCCGGGGGACATAGGTGGGGGGGCCGGGCGGACAAGTCATGGAGCGGATCGCAGCCCGCCGCGGCAGAGATCCCGTGGCAGGGGTCGGCGGAGAATCGGACGCGGATGGTAGGCGAAGCCGCGTTTTTGCCCGCCCCCGGGATTCCTGGGGGCCGCCCCGCCGTCTCGAGGGGCGGACACAACAGCGGACTGCTGGCCTGCGCGGCAGGGTCGTGGGGGCGCAGGCAATCGGCGCCCCTCAGCGGGGCGTGGCAATTCGCAGTTCTGGCAAGCGATGGCGGCTCATGCTGATCTCATCGGCGCCCGTAGACGCCGGATGAAGCATACCCGCCCCCGCTTTCGCCCGCCATCACTCGTTACAATCCGCCTTTCCTCGGTAAGGACGCCGCATGCCCGACGCCGAGATCCCCCTGAGCCGGCGACATCACTGATGTCGAGATCGGGCATGTCGTCAGCGCCCGCCGCTCCGGCCGGCTCTCGATCCATGGGTACCCGAGGCGCTCGGTCTTCCAAGTGCCGTAATCATGGGCAACCCGACGCGAATGCCGTCTGGTACTCCAGGAAATCGAAAAAGTCGAGCCTGCCATCGAAGTTGAAGTCGGCGTCGCGGTCGCCAGCGGCGAACAGGTCCTGGAAGGCCAGGAAGTCGAAGAAATTCAGTTCGCCATTAAGATCCAGATCCGCCCGGCAGTCGGGGGTCCCCGCAGGAATGGTCAGGGGGAAGATGTTCCGGTCATCTGGTCCGGTCATCTCCGGCCGCAGCGCGGTGCGGCTGCGCCCGAGTTCGAACTGAGGCCCGCTCGTCATCCCGTCGAAGGGGTGGCCGGTCACGCGGACCCAGCCCGACGGCCCCTTGTCGAAGATCTTGATCTGGCCGCGGTCGCTCACCGCAAGGTAGGCCTCTTCGGTGAACTGCAGGTCATGCGGCTCGGCGACGCCGGGGAGAATCTCGGTGGATCCCACAATTGCGCGTTCGCGCCCGATCAGCCTGTAGACGGCGGGCGCGTCGGTTGAGGTGACCCACATCTCCCCGGTGTCGGGATGAAGCGCGATGGATGGTTCGCCGTCGAGGGCTGCGCCACTGGGTATCATCGACCAGTTGCGGACCTGCATGCTCTCGGTGATGAACCAGATGCGCTCGGCTCCCACGGCGATTACCTCGAGGGCGTCGTCGTCGAACACCAACGCCTGGGCGCGCTCGACCAACTCCAGTTCGCCGATGCGCTCGTAGCCGCCGCCGATCGCGCGACCATACTTGCCGAGGCCGCCGAATTCCGACATGTACACGCAGTGGTCCGTTCCGACGATAACGTCGCCGGGCGCAAGGAACCCGCTGTCGATCAGCGTAGCGTTCTGATCGGCGAGATTAATCGACCACAGCTCGCCGCCGAGCAGGCCGATCTGCGACACCGCCAGCAGCTCGTGCGGCGCAATGGCGGAGGCCATACCGGTGAGCCGGCCGCTGCCGAAACGCGTCGCAAGGTCGATGGACTCCCACGGCTTCGGCGTCCGGGGCATGCGGATGGAGACTTCCGTTTCCGTCAAGCCCGAGACGATCGCGTAGAGGGGCGAGAACATGTACACGCCGTCCAGGAAACCGTTCGACCCCGGCAGATAGGCGTCGGCCCGCCACATCTGGCGCAAAAATGCGGCGCCGGACTGGTACTTGAAGTTGTCGGTTACCGGCGTCCAGTTTGTCCCCGTGATCTCGAAGTTACTCTGGAGCAGACGGGAATCGCTGCTACCGGGGTCGCGCAGGAGCGGGGCGCTGGTCGTCGGCTCGCAGGAACCGAACACTCCCATGACCGACACCGCGTGGCCCCCGTCGCGCACCCAGACCGAGCCGACCCGATCATACCAGCCGATGCCGGCAACGGTCAGCATACCGTTGCGCGCCAGATCCGCGATGTCTTTTCCGGTCGGGGCGTAGTGCCGGGTCGCCATGTCGCGGCGCAGAATCCACGTCTCATCAGAGTGTGTCTCAAGCCACCTCCTCAATCCGTCGCTCCAGTTCGCGCCGTGTGTGCCCTCGGTCGGACTGGTCAGCATGAAGAGGCCGAGTTGCAGAATGCGATCTGTGACGAAGTTGTACTCGGCCTGGCTCTGCCAGTCGCGCGGCGCTGTCCCGAATCCAACGTCGTAGCCCTGGTTGGTAAGATAGGCGAGCCAGTTCGCGGTAGCGGTCGGCCAACAGTACATGAGGCCCGAGCTCGGCAAGCCGGCGACGCCGCCTTGGTCTGCGCGAAGTTGGTCGAAATCCGGGACACCCAGGCGGAAGACGTCGCACTGGGCGTCTGCATCGCCGACTGCGCATGCGACCGCGGCCCCTGCGGCCAGGGCTCGATTGAACACTCGACTCAACATCGCTCGTCTCCTATGAAGGCCCTGCCGCCGCGACGAGGCGGCGACCCGACCGGCTGGCCAGCGTACTGGGTGGCGCCCGGCCTGTCAAGCGGGCCCGTCACGCTTGCGTCCGAGCAGCCTGATGGGGAGTGCGGGGAGGGCGGCCGAACGGGGGCGGGCGGCGCGGCGGATCACTCTGCCTTCGTCACTCTGCCTCTGTCACGGCCGACTCCCCCCGCCCGCTGCCGCACTCGGGGCAGCCGGGCGCCGGCTGGCCGCGGAGGGAGTAGCCGCAGCGCGGGCAGCGGCCGCGGGCGCGGCGGTGGGCGCGCCGGATGGCGCCGGGAATCAGCAGGATCAGGAACCAGAGCAGCGCGTAGAAGATCGTGTTGACCAGCAGGCCGGGGCGGGGTTCCAGCGGCAGCAGGAAGGGGCGCGACATGCCGGGGATCGGCTCCACCGGATGCCAGGGAAGCTCGACGGCCCCGCGCACGAATCGCGTGCTCTGGCCGTGCGGCGGCTCCGCCAAGGCCGCAAGCGGCGGAATGTCGTGGTTGCTCTGATCAGTGGACCGAAGCGCTGGCAGCGGCCACCCGACGGTGTCACGACGAATCATGGTGGAGTAGCTCCCGAGCAGGCGCACGGGGACGCCGCGGGCAGTCCGCTCGTCGATGCGGCGCGGAACGCGCCCCACTTCGCTCCGCTGCCACCTGTACCTGTCGTAGTCGTACTGCGCTCCGCCGAACAGCTCCAGGCGCGCGATCTCGCGCCGCATTTCCTCCTGCGAGGGATGCCACACGCTTGCATTCTCCAGCTGCCAAAGTTCGCGGCGCCACGCCGGGAGGCTGTAGGTCCGAAGGGAGACCATGACACCATCGACGGCGGCGAGTCCGATTGCCTCCTTCTTCGGGTTCGCCGGCTGGCGCGTGCGCGCATTCAGCTCTTTCTGCCAGTAAAGACTGACTCCCCACGCGACCGCCACCGACGTCACCAGCCCGAGCAGGCTGAAGAGCAGGCAGCGGTGGAGGATGCGGCAGCGCATGGCCCAGTGTACCAGAAATGAGGAGTATCCAGGAGCGAACCCGCGCAGAAGGAGCCCCGATCGGGAGCTCGAGGAGCGGGGGCGGGCGCTCGGGG
>CAYMJK010000519.1:0-4572 GCA_964390535.1 uncultured Phycisphaeraceae bacterium
GGACATGGCGCACAAGCCCGGGCTGGATGCCCTGCTCGCCGAACTGGATGAGCGCGTCGCCGCGTGGGGCGGCCGGCGCTACCTGGCGAAGGATGCCGGCATGACGCGAGCCGCCTTCGACGCCATGTACCCGGGCGCGGGCGCCTTCCGCGAGCTGCGCCGGCGGATCGATCCGGAGGGGCGGATGCAATCGAGCCTGTCGCGGAGGCTGGGGCTCTGAAGCCATCGCATTCCACTCCGAGACGGATCCTCGTCACCGGCGCCACCGGGAGCGTGGGGCGGGCCGTGGCCCTGCAACTCGCAGCCCGTGGCGACCGGCTCGCGCTGGCGGCTCGCGACCTCGAGGAGTGCGAGCGGATCGCCGCCGACTGCCGCGTGCGTCATGGCGCCGAGGCCGTGGCGCTGCCGTTCGACGCCGAGGGCCCCGGCTCGCCCGGGGCTGCGCTCGTGGATCAGGCGGCGGCAGCCCTCGGCGGGCTTGATGGCGTGGTCGTGACCCATGGCGCCATGTGGTCGCCGGAGCAGACCCGGGCCGACCCGGCGCTGCTGGGGCGGATGCGCGCTGTGAACCTGGCCTCCGCCGGCGAGATCGCCCTGCGGGCCGCGGCAACGGTGGGCCGCGGCGGGTTCGTCTGCCTCGTCTCGAGCGTGGCGGGCGACCGTGGGCGGGCGAGCAATTTCGCGTACGGCGCGACGAAGGCCGGGCTCTCGGCCTTCGGCGAGGGGCTCGGGGCGAGCATGTGGCGCGAGGGGATCGCCATCATCATCATCAAGCCGGGCGTGATCGACAGCGCGATGACATGGGGCCTCGGCGAGGAGCCGGGCGCCGACCCCGGCCCGCTGACAGGCGGCCTCGCCTGCGACCCCGCGATCGTGGCTCGCGACATCGTGCGCGCGATCGACCGCCGCCGGCGCGTGGTGTACACGCCGGCGAAGTGGCGCTGGATCATGCTGGTGATCCGATGGCTGCCGTGGTTCGTCTTCCGGCGCGTGCGCTTCTGAAGGAGCGATAGGCCCTATGGGGCCGGCCTTCGCGGCAGCCTCCCCGCAAGATCCTCATCGCTGAGGCCCACGATCTCCACCGTCTTTTCCGGCGATGTCGAGCCGCTGACGATCGAGATGTCGCGCCGGCGAAGACCGAGCGTTTCCGCGAGGAGGGCGCAGATCGCTTTGTTCGCCTTGCCGCCTTCGGGAGGCGCGCTGATGCGGATCTTCAGCCGATCGCCGAGCCAGCCGGCGATTTCGTCGCGCCGGGCGCCGGGGACGGCTTTGATGTCGAGGCGGGGCATGGGGAGGAGAGATAAAGAGAGAGAGACAGAGGTCAGGGTTCGCTACCTGCCGCCGAAGGCGCTGAACTTCAGGCGCGTGGCGTCGCCAGCGTTGCGGGCGGCGAAGATGGCGGTGGACTGGTTGGCGGCATCCAGCGGGCGGACCATGCCGGCGCCGATGCGCTGCATCGCGCTCTTCGCCATGGCGCGGGAGTACTCGCAGCCGATGAAGTTGCGCCCGAGGGCGTGGGCGACGACGCCGGTCGTGCCGCTGCCGGTGAAGGGATCCATGACGAGGTCGCCTTCATTGGAGCAGGCGCGGATGACACGCTGGAGATAGACCTCGGGGAGCTGGTTGTCGTGGCTGGCGCGGCGCTCCTTGTTGTTGCCCTGGATGCGCCCCCAGTACTTGCCGTACCAGACGTCCATCGGGAGGCGCAGGCCGCTGGGCATGCCGTCGCGCTTGCTCATGGTGCGCGGGTCGAAGTAGGTTGTGGCGCGGTCGGAGGGCTCCAGCACCTCGTCCACATTGAAGGTGCGCTTCGCCGGATCCTTGCAGAAG
The DNA here is from genome assembly GCA_964390535.1 of uncultured Phycisphaeraceae bacterium. Lineage (GTDB taxonomy): Bacteria > Planctomycetota > Phycisphaerae > Phycisphaerales > UBA1924 > CAYMJK01. The sequence continues at coordinate 1,831 of CAYMJK010000519.1, forward strand.
TAGAGAGCGTGCACCTTGCTGTTGATGAAGCGGTTGCGGTTGTTCTGCCCGAAGCGGTAGTGCCAGATGCACCAGTTGATCATCGCGAGCTTGTGCCGGCTCTTGAGATAGACGACGATCTCGGCCGCCCAGTCGTCCGGAATGTTCACCCAGATCGAGCCGTGCGCCGCCAGCGACTCGACGCAGCGGTCGAGCCACTCGTAGGTGAAGGCGAGGTACTCGGCGTCCGGCAGGCGATCGACCCACTGGTCGTACTTGCGGTTCCAGTTGAAGGGGGGGTCGGCGAAGACGAGGTCCACTTGCGACTTGCGGCAGTCGGGCAGGGTGGGGATCAGTTCGCGGCAGTCGCCGATGTGGATGGCCGCCCGGACGCCGGATTCCGGATGGGTGGCGACGAGCGGCTCGGTGGCCCGGGCGGCCTTGGAGGGGCGTTTGCGGCCGTTGGGGCTGGCGGTGGTGGCCATGAGGCCGGATGGTAACTTGGCCCGGGGCGCAGCGCCACCCGGCGGTGTCGGTTGGGGGTCGGGCGCCCCGGCTTCCCAAGCCGAACTCCCGGCCGGACCCGCGGGGGCGGGAGTCGGCTTGAAGTGCGACGTACCCCGAGGCCGGGGTCGGCTTGGAAGAGCCGACCTGCCCCGGTGGAAGCTACCATTGTGGCCGCGGGCGTGGCCGGTGGGCAACACGACCGGGCCGGGGTGCGAATACGGTGGGAGCGGGTGGCCCCCGGGGCTACCCGTGCCGGGATCCGTGTCTGCGGAGGCCGGCGGCTGGTTGGGCGCCCGCGGGGTGTCCGAGGGGCTCGTGGGGGTGTTTGTGGGGGTGGGGCCGCGGGGTGGGGACCGCCGCGGCACGGCGCCGCGGGTTTCATGTCCGCGGCGCCGCTGGCGCGAAGGGGACCTGCACGATGAAGCCATTGCACATTCGGGACAGCCGGCGGGACAGCCGGGCATTCACGCTGATCGAACTGCTGGTGGTGATCCTGATCCTGGCGCTCGTGGTGGCGATCATCGTGCCAGCGCTGGGCGGGGCACGGAACGCGGCCAAGGGCGTGTCCAGCCGGGCCCTGCTGACCCAGGTGGCCAACGCCTCCAGCTCGTTCGCCAACGACCATGATGGCGCCCTGCCGGGATACTTCTCCGCCGGGGATATGGGCGATGGCGACAACGCCGACCGCGGGTTCACGGAGATGGAGAACATCCTGCTGGATCTGGCGGGTGGGCTGGTCCCTGAGGGTGGATCGCCCGGCACAGGGATGGGAACGCAGATCGGCCCGGCCGAGATTCTGAGCGTCGGCCCGACCAGCGACGCGACGGTGAACGTCAACCTCGGCCTGATCGGCGCCGAAACGGGCGTCGGGGGGGGCGGGTATTTCACGCCCGATGCCAAGCAGTACCGGCCCGATGCGGGGCAGGTGGGTGAGGACGACCACCAGGAGTTGCCCGACCTGATCGATGCGTGGAGCACGCCGGTGCTCGCGTGGCGGCGCAATCAGTTCGGGCCGACGCGGATCGAGAGCGACACGGACTTTGCCACGGAGGACTCCAGCGAGCCGGCCTGGTTCTACTGGAACAGCAATGCGGGGTTCCTCAACGGGAAGTCGGTCGGCAAGCTGGCCCAGGATCAGCAGATGCTGAGCATGCTCGGCGAGGACGCCCTCACGAGCGCCGGAGCTACGTCGACTTCACTGACGGGCTTCCTGGGCTCGCCGGCGTATCCGGACGACCTGACGAAGTCGCAACATGAGGATGTGCTGCCCACCGCCGCCCGTGGCGACCTGGTCTTCCATTCCGCGGGCGCCGACGGCGTCTACCTCGGCACGGGCACGAACGGCTCGAAGCAGTTCAGCGGCGACACCATCGACTATTACCGCAACTTCTTCAACGCCAAGGGCGTTCGCCTGACAAACGACGATGGCGAGGGGCGCACCGAGGACATCCTCGGCGCCTTCGACGACCTGATCCAGACAGGCAACTGACCGTCGGCCCCAGGTCCCAAAGCTCCGCGCCTCTGCGCCTCTGCGTGAGTTCTTGATCATCCCGGGCGGCGGGCGCCCCGCCGCGCGCGCGATTTGCACGTTCGACACCGACCACGCAAAGCCGTGGTCGGTGGCACGCGCGCGTAGCCTTCGGGATGCTCATCAAAGGCACCGAGACGAAGGACGAGCTGCGCGCCCTGCACACGCCTCGGCGGATCCGCGAGCGGCTGCGCCGGCCGATGCGGCGCAGCTACCTCTCCGACTTCATCTACGGCGGGATCGACGGCGCCGTCACCACCTTCGCCATCGTCAGTTCGGTGGCGGGCGCCGGGCTGGACAGCCGGATCGTGATCATCATGGGGGCGGCGAACCTGGTCGGCGACGGGTTCTCGATGGCCGCGGCGAACTTTCTCGGGGCGCGGGCGGAAGCGCAGCAGGCCGAATGGGCTCGCCGGTCCGAGGAGATCGAGATCGACACCTACCCCGAGGGGGAGCGGGAGGAGATCCGGCAGATCTTCGCCGGCAAGGGGTTCGAGGGGGAGGTTCTGGAAAAGGTGGTCGAGGTGATCACCAGCGACCGGGAGCGGTGGATCGAGACAATGCTCGCCGAGGAGCACGGGATCGGCACAGCGCAGCGGCGGGCGCTGCCGGCGGCGGCGGCGACATTCATCGCGTTCAAACTGGTCGGGGCGATTCGGGTGGTGGCGTTCGTGGGGCCGCTGGCGGGGGGTGGCTGGGGGGGGGGGGCGCGGGTCGGGGTGAGCGCT
>CAYMJK010000520.1:0-3921 GCA_964390535.1 uncultured Phycisphaeraceae bacterium
CCAGCGCAGCCCCGAGCGCCCGCCCGTCCTCCGTGAGTGCGCGGATGTGATATCGCGGCGGGTCGGCTGCGCCGGACATGGCGCCGGGCGCCAGCAGGGCGAGCAGCGCAACGGTCACTCGAATCAGCATGGGGCGCCTCCCGGCCGCTCCGGCCGGCCCATTCTACCGGATCTTCGGTTCATGCGCCGGCCGATTCTCGGGCCACGCCAGACGCCTCCAGAGGCAGATCCCGCGGGACGCCCGCAGACCGCTCACGGCGCGCGGCGACGGATCGAGCAAGTCAGGGCCGCCCGAAGTCCGCCGAAACCGGCTCGAACGCCCCCTCCGGAACCCACGCCTGCCGTCCATCGAGCAGGGCCACGCGGGCCCAGCCGTCCCGCCGCTCCAGCACGCTGATCTCGACTCCAGGCGCCATCGGGGCGTCGAAGGCTGGCTCGTAGGCGGCGGCGCTGGGGCCATCCCGGGCGATGACCCGCTCGGCCACGATCACCCCGTCGGTCCCCGCCCGCTGGAGCCACGCCGCGGCAGCGACGGCCCCGAGGAGCGCCAACCCCACGGCCGCCCCCGCCAGCCCGGCGCCGCGCGCCCATGGCCCGCCGCGCGCGAAGAAACTGGCGCCAAGCCCGATCCATCCTGCCGCCCAGAGCAGCGCGCCGGCCCAGAGCAGGGGCGCCGGCCCCGCCGCGGCGACGGCGCCGATCAGCCGGTCGCCCCAGCGCGCTGCCGTTCCGGGAGCAACTTCCACGCCTACACGCTGGCGGGCCTGGCCCAGCCCCGCGCGGGCCGCGTCGTCGGCCGGATCCAGGAGCAGTGCGCGACGGTACGAGAGCACCGCCTCGCCCGGGCGGCCCGCGAGCAGCCAGGCGTTGCCAGCGTTGGCGCGCAGCGGCGCGCTGTCGATGGCGTGTTCGGTCGCGATGCGCTCGTACAACTGCGCGGCGTCGGCGAAATGCAGTTGGGCGGTGGCGGTTTCGCCCGCTTCGAGGGCGTCCAGGCCGTTCTCGAATCGCGCTGTTGCCTCGTCAAAGCGCTGGCGCGCCTCGGGCCCCACGAGCGGGGCGCCCACGAGCGGGAACGCTATCAGAAGGGCCAGCACGGCGCCGAGCCACATCGGAAGCAGCAGGGGGAGCGGTCTCATCGCGGCAACCCCTCCCGCGCCAGTTCGCGCAGCAGGGCGCCCGCCCGTGAGCCGAGCGACCGGTCGCCGACCGCGCCCGCGCGGTAGCGGGCCGCGTCGCAATCCTCCAGCAGCGTGCGCACGCTGCGAGCGAGATCCGGATCATGCCCTTCGATCGCCTCCGCGGCATCGTGCGCCGTGATGGCGCCGGGGGCAGCGCGCAGGGCCATGCCGAAGTAGACCTGCATCGCGCTGGCCGCCCCATCGGGCCCCTCGCCGGCGCTGCGGAGCCGCCGGCGCGCTGCCCGCAGCGCGGCCCGGCGCGAGGGCGACGCCGAGCGCTCCCGGCGCGTGCGCACAGCCAGCGCCAGCGCACACACCGCCGGCGGCCCGAGCAGCCCCACCCCGAGCGCCGGCGCCATCTGCCCCAGCGCCAGCGCCGGCGTCCCGACCCGCAGGGCGACCTCGGCCGGCGCGTTCGCCAGCAGCCCGCCCGGCCCGGCGCCGAGCGATCGGCGCGCCACCGGCGCCGGCCCGAACTCGGCATCCTCCGCCGTCACCACGCTCGTCTGCCGGACGCGCAGCGGCGCCGGATTCGTGCGCGCAATCCGGTACTGGCCCGCCTCCGGATCGAAGTACGGCAGTTCCAGCGCGGGAAACTCGGTCACCTCCCCCGAGCGTGGCCGCACTGTCGTTACGTACTGGCGTTGACCCGGCGCCGATTGATCGATGCGCCACCCCTCGCTGTCGATGCGGAAGCGATCCAGAATCCGCGGGTCATCCAGGGTCGGCGGGCGGACGCCGCGCATCGGCTCCGGGCCACGGATGCGCAGCGTCAGTGCGACCGGATCGCCCACGTTTGCGGCGGTGCGATCGGCCGAAAGCTGGATGTCGTGCGGGCCCACCAGCCCGGTGAAACCCGCCGGGCGCCCCTCCGCCGGCAGCGGCCGCACATCCAGGATGACCGGGTCGGACGCGATCACCACGCGTCGGGTTCGGGTGCGATCGCGGAATGGGGAGTCGAAGAATCCCGCCGGATCCTCACCGACGATCTCGTCGAGGGCGATCGTCGCCGGGCCGACCTGGAGCTGCCCCGGGGCCAGCGGCGTCACGATCTGCTCGAACGTGTATGTGCGCGCGGGCCGGCCCTCCAGCGTGCCGCCGCCGATCACGCCCCTGACCTGGCGTCCGTTGATCTCCTGTTCCATCGCCTGGCGGCCTTCGATTCCCTCGGGCACCGCCGGCAGGCCCTGCGGGCTGTCGAGCAGCGCCTTGTCCTCATCGACGGGCAGCGCCGGCCAGAAGCTGCGCACGGGTCGCTCGAAATACCACGTGATGTTCAGCGTCACCGGCTCGCCGACGTAGCACGTGGTCTTCTCCGGGCGCACGACGACATCAAAGCCCTCGGCTTCGCCCGGCCGCTTCACCTCGAGCCACACCGGCTGCGTGCGGTAGGTCGCCCCGCCGACGACCACATCGACGGGCGGGATCTGCAGGGCCCCGGCGCGCAGGGGGCGAAGGAGGTAGTGAAAATCGATCGAGACACTGGCGCGGCGGCGCCCGTTGACGATCTGCAGGCTCTGGCTGCGGCTCTCGCCGTTGTCCTCGACCTCGAACCCGGGCGCCTCCACCACGGGCCGGCGCGGCTCGTCGGTCGTCTCGACGGAGATCGTGTAGCGCACGGCATCACCCAGCCAGGCCGTGCTCGAACTCGCGCGGGCGCTGATGCGCGGCGCGCTGTCCTGGGCCCGCGCTGCCGGCGCCAGGGCCGCAACGAGGGCAAGCATGATCAGCGCCATCTGACGAATGCTCATCACCAGTCCTTCTCCACGGGAATGATCCTTCTCATCATGCCGCGGACGTACTCGCGCGCCTCCCGCTGGCGCCGCTCCTTGTCCAGCAGCGCCTCGGCGGCGGGGTCGCCCGGCGTGTCCTGTGATTCCTGCTCCTGCTCCTGATCCGAGGGCTGCTGCTCGCCCTCGGGGCCCTCCTGCCGCTCACCGTCGCCCTGCTCCGGCTGTCCCTGCGCCAGCCGCTCGGCCGCCTGGCGGAGTAGCTCCGCGGCCCGCTGCTGATCGGGCGGGGCCTGCTCGGGCTGGCCCTGCCGGAACTGTTCGGTCGCTTCATCCTGCGCGCCGGTGGCCCGCCCGATGTCGTCGGCGGCGCCCTGCTCGGGCGTCTGTTCAGCGGTCTGATCGGCGGGCTGCGGCTGCTGCTTCATCTGGTCCAGGAGTTCTTGCGCTTCCTGGCGCAGCTCGTCCTGGCGATGCTGCAGATCCTCGGTGGATTCGGTGGGCTGGTTCTGCGCGCGCGAGTCGGTCTCGTCGGCGAGTTGCTCCTGCCGGTCGGCGAGGTCGCGCAGCTTTTCGGCCGTCTCCTGATTCTGCTGCTGGCGCTCCTGCTGCTGCTGGATCTGGTCGAGCAGGCGCTTGGCGGCGAGCCGGCTGATCTCGACGTTCCGCGCGGCTCGCGCCGCATCCGGCCCGTCGAGCGCCGCCGCGAGCCGGAAGGCCTCCGCGGCCTCGAGGTAGCGGTCGGCTGCGGCGTTGGCGTCCTCCGCGGCGAGCTTCGCCGCCTCGGTGAACAGCGTGTGGCCGCGGTTGAAGCGGGCTCGCGCCCGCAGATCCGGGTCGATTTGCTCGTCCTCGACCGCGCGCAGCGCCTCGGCGGCGCCGCGCAGGTCGCCAGCGCCGGCCATCGCGAGCGCAAGGTTGTACCGGGTCGCCCCGACGCCGCCGGCCTCGCGCAACGACTCGTCCTCGACGGCGAGCGCCTGCCGGAGCGGTTCCAGGGCCGATCGCGG
>CAYMJK010000521.1:0-6732 GCA_964390535.1 uncultured Phycisphaeraceae bacterium
TCCACCGCCCCGGCCCCGCCGAGTGTGTGGCCGAGGTGGCTCTTGAACGTCGCGATCGGCGCCCCGGCCAGCGCATCGCCGAAGGTGGTTCGCAGCGCTGCCGCCTCGGCGCTGTCGTTCGCCGGCGTGCCCGTCGCGTGCGCGCAGATCAGGCCGATCTCATCGGGCCGAACGCCCGCCTCCGCCAGCGCCAGCTCCGCCGCCCGCGCAGCCCCGGCGCCCTCCGGGTGCGGCTGCGTCAGGTGGCGCCCGTCCGAGGTCTCGCCGGCGCCGGTGATGACCGCCAGGATCCCCGCCTCCCGCGCCAGGGCGTCCTCCAGCCGCTCCAGCACCAGCACGCCATACCCCTCGGCGACCTTCAGACCCTCCCTGTCGCGGCAGAACGGGCGCTGCGGGCCCGCGGCAACCAGGCGCAGACTCGCGAACCCGGCGCTGGCGTACTCGCTGATCGGGTCGTACCCCCCGGCAAGCGCGACATCCGCCTCGCCGGCCTGCAGCAGCGCGCGCGCCAGCGACACCCCCGTGAGTCCCGAAGCGCACGCGGCGCAGGTCGTCAGGCGCGGTCCTTCCACCCCCAGCCCTCCCAGCGCCTCGCGCAGGATCACCGGCGCCTGCATGCCGCGAAGTTCGGTGATCGGCGCACCGCGCAGCCACCGCCCGCCGGCCCGGATGCCGTGCAGCGTTGTGCCGATGGCGGCGGCCATCCGCTGCGCCGGAATGTCGCCGGGCGCCAGTCCCGCCTCGCGCATGGCTTCCATCGCGGCCCAGCGCAGATAGCGAGCCTCGCGCCCAAGCTCCGGCGCGAAGTCCTCCGGCAACTCCACCGCCTGCGCAGCCCCGGTCTCCGGAACCGGACCCGACTCGATATCCGGCGCCGCCCCGCAGCCGCAGCGCCCCGCAAGCGCCGCCTGAAACAGTTCCCGGCGCGTGCGCCCAAGACTCGCGACCGCGCCGGCGCCCGTAATAGCGATCAGCGGGCGATTCATGGGCGAAATGGCAAATGGCAAATGGACAAATGGCAAATGGATGCCGGTCGTACGCAGAGATTTGCCATTTGCCTATTTGCCATTTGCCATTTCTCCCCCCTGATCCTCGAGCCACGCCGCGTGCAGCATCAGCCACTGGTCGGGCGTCTCCGTCACGCGCTTCGCGATGACGGCCATCAGTTGCTCCAGCGCCGCCCGATCCTCCTCCGGCGCAGCCGGCGGCTCGATCGGCGCCTCCATGATGATCCGCACCCGGCGCCCGCAGCGCGGCGTGAACACCGGCACGATCGGGCAGCCCGTCAGCCGCGCCAGCTTCACCGGCCCGATCGGCGCCAGAATATGCCCGCCGAGAAACGCCACCGGCGCCCCGCGCTGCCCCGGCATAACCCGGTCCCCCTGCATCAGCACGATATCGCCCGCTTCCAGCGCCGCCCGCACCCGCGCCCACGCGTCCAGCCCGTCCTCGATCGCGATCTCCAGCACGCCGAGGCGCCTGTGATGGGGCTGACGCAGCCGCTCGAAGTCCGGCAGATCATCCCGCCGCTGAAAGACCACGTGCACCCGCGGCTCCACCGCCCGCAGCGCCTCGATACCCGCCTCGAACGCCCCGAGGTGCGCGGTGGTCATGAGCACGCCGCGCCCCCCGGCCCGCGCCTGTGTCAGGTGCTCGGCGCCGACGACTTCGGCGATCCCGCGCGAACGCCCGCGCTTCTTCGATGCGCCGAGTTCTGCGAGAAAGTCGTAGAAGCGCGCATTGACCCCCCGCCCCAGCCGGCGCCGGGCCCGCGCCGAGGAATCCGGCCCGAGGATCCGCGCCGCGTTCGCCAGCGTGCCGGTGCGCAGCTCCGGCGAGGTTCGCCAGCTCGCCTCGATGAAAAACGGCCGGACGATGGCAACCAGCAGCGGCGACCGCTCGCTCACCAGCAGCAGCCGCGTCAGCCACTTGCGGGCGCGATCGTTGAGCGCCTCCGGAGCGCCGCGCCCGGGCACGGGCGCCAGCGCCCGCGCCGGCGCCGCCGCGATGCTGGAGTCGGGCGATCGTTCCGCGGCCGCCGGCGCCTGCATCACGGCAAACGCTCCCCGCCGGATCCCGCGCCGCCGCCGCGCTCCTGATCCCGCCGAACTCTGCGTCCCTCTGCTCTCTCTGCGCCCTCTGCGTTCCTGCCTTTGGTTGCGGCTCCGCTGCGCTGCTCGCCCTCCGCCTCCTCCGGGCGCCCCAGCGGATACGAAACTTCGATGTCCTCGCCCAGCTTCAGCGTGACATCCGCCTCCACCAGCCCCGTGTTCGTCCGCACGTCCGTGAAGCGGATCACCGTCCGGTCCCCGTCGGCATCCGTGATCTCCAGGGCGACCACCGCCGGCGTCTCCGGATCCAATAGCGCCCGCACCCGTTCGATGTGGTCGCGCATCGGCCCCGGCTTCGGCGCCAGCGCCAGCCCGATCCAGTCGGCGTCCGGATGCTCCACCAGGTCGGCGGCGTCGCCCTCCGTGATCTCGAACGCCTCGCGCAGCCGCGCAAAGCTCGGCAGCGGACTCGCCCCCAGCAGCCGCATCTCCGCCCGCAGCGGATAGATCTCCGCCGCCTTCTGCCGCGGATACAGCACGATCGCCCGATCCTCCTCGATCGCCAGCGTCGACGGCCGCGGCTTGCGCGTCTCCCAGAGCACCCGCCCCGCCCGCACGCGCACCGTCCCCGACGAAACCATCGGCTCGCGCAGCAGCGCCGTGTGCTTGCGCTGCTCGAACGTCGCCGTCAGATCCTCGATCGCCGCCGCCCGCTCGTCCACCTGCGCCAGCCGCGCGGCAAGGTCGCCCGCCGGCTGCGCTGCCGGCTCCGGCTGCGCCGCTCCCGCCAGGCACGCCGCTACCACCATGACCGCACGGACGACCATCACCACCCCCGCTCCCGCGCCGCCGGCGCCGCCAGCGTCAGCGACCCGTGCGCCACCACGTGCCGCCCCCAGCGGGCCTCCACGTTGAACAGGCTCAGCGCCCCCATCGACCGGGCCCACTCCGACCGCAGTTCGATCTCCGCCGGCGGCGTCACCGGCCGCAGAAACTTGATGTTCACCTGCGAGAGCAGCGCCGGCTCGGCGCCCCCCGCGCGCTGGTCGCGATCCATCGCCGCCGGATCTCCCCCGCTGAACCCCACCAGCCCCGAAAGCTGCGCCAGCGCCTCCCCGAGCAGCGCCCCCGGGACCACCGGCCGCCCCGGAAAGTGCCCGGCGAAGAAGTCCTCCTCGCCCGTCACCCGCCACACCCCCTCGGCCTGCTCCCCCGGCGACAGCGATTTCACCTCCGACACGAAGACGAACGGCGCCCGGTGCGGCAGCCGCTCGACCGGATCGGGCTTGCCGCCGCGCCCGCTCACGCCGATCGCCGCGCATCGATGAACTGCGCCAGCGAGCCGACCGACTCGAACGCCTCCCGCGTCAGCTCTTCGGACGGAATCTTGATCCCGAAATCCTTCTCCACCGCCGTCACGATCATGAGCATGTCCAGCGAATCCAGGTCGTGCTCGCCCCCGGCCAGTTGCGTCCCGGCGTCGATGTGGGCGTCGTCGCCGAGGCGCAGCTCGCTGCGCAGGATCCGCTCGATGCGGCTATGGGTGTCCGCCTCTGCGGCGCCAGCGTGAGGGTCGTGGGAGTGGTGGGGGTCCGGCGCCATCAGGATCAAGCCTCCGCGCGCCCGGGCCGGCGCGCTGTATATTCGCTGAGAACGCCGAATCCGCTCCGGCGCGATGGCGACTCCAGCCCGGCCTCCGCCATCGCCTTCAGAATCACCTCCGGCGCAACGCACGCCGCGATCGTCTCCCAGTAATACCGCATCAGTTCCCGCCCGCGCCGCCCGGCGACCACCGTCGCCATCGCCGGCGCCAGCGCGCCCATGTACGCCCCGAACAGCGCCCGCGACACGCCCCCGCGCGGCGCCGTCAACTCCAGCACGATGACCCGCCCCCCGGTCGCAGCACCCGGGCGAACTCGCCGAACGCCCCGCGCAGGTCCTCGACGTGCCGCAGCGCATACCCCATGGTCACGATATCCACCGACGCGTCCTCCACCGGCAGCGCGTCCGCCCCGCCGATGCGCAGGTCCTCCGCCCCCGCGACCCCCGCCGCCCGCGCAACCGACAGCATCCCCTCGCTCGGGTCCACCCCGATCACGCGCCCCTCCGGGCCCACCAGCCGCTTCGCCGCCAGCGCCACCTGCCCCGTCCCGCACCCGACATCGCAGACCGTCATCCCCGGCGCCACCCCCGACCGTCGCAGGGCGTCCAGCCGGTAGCGCCGCCCCGACCCGAGGCACATGAGCTGCGTCACCCGGTCGTACGCCCCGGCGGAGCGGTCGAACAGCCCGCGGACATACCCCGCCCGCCCCTCCGGGACGCTGTAACGCGTCGTTATCGCCGGGTGCGGGGCCAGCGGCGCGGGCGCGGTCGGATCAGTTGCTTCTGCAATTGCGGCCATCAGGGCATTGTACCAGATTCTCCCGCCGCGGCGCCGGGGCCGGGGCCGGATGAAGCGGGCGCCTGTCGGCCGGCGCCAATCATTGCCGATGCCCCCCGCGCCCTGGCGCATCGCGATCGACACCGGCGGCACGTTCACCGACGCCGTCGCCCTGGCGCCGGACGGGAGCGTGCGCACGGCCAAGGCCCTCTCCAGCGGCGCCCTCCGCGCCGAGGTCGAGGCGGTCCTGGATGCCGGCGCCCTGCGCCTGCGGCAGCGGTGGGGGGGCTCGGGCGGATCAGAGGCTCCGAGGGCGCCGACGCCGCCCGATGGGTTCGTCGACGGCGCCGCGCTCCGCTTCGGCGCCGCTCCGGACATCTGGCGCATCGAGCGCTTCGAACGCGCCGGATCGACCATCCGCCTCGACCGTCCCATCGATCCGGCCCTGGCCGCGCCGGGCGCCCCGGTCGAGATCCGGACCGGCGAGGACGCCCCGGCCCTCATCATCCGCCTACTGACGGCGACGCCCGCCGGCGATGCGCCGCCACCATGCGCTGTCCGGCTCTCGACCACCCGCGCGACCAACGCGCTCCTCCAGCGCCGCGGCGCCCGCGTGGGTGTCGTGCTCCCCGCCGGGCACGCCGACCTGCTCGCGATCGGCGACCAGCGCCGGCCGGACCTGTTCGCCATCACCATCCGAAAGCCCGAGCCATGGCACATCGCCACCGCCGAAGTCAGCGCGCGGCTGGATGCCACCGGCGCCGAACTCGTCGCGCTTGATCCGGATGAAGTGCGCCGCGCCGGCCGGCGCCTGCTCGATGCCGGCGCCGAGTCGGTCGCCATCGCCCTCCTCCACGCCGACATCAATCCCGCCCACGAGATCGCCATCGAGCGCCTGCTCGCGGAGATGGGCTTCACCCGCATCATCCGCTCCAGCGCGCTGGCCCCGCGGCTCGGCCTGCTCGCGCGCGCGCAGACCGCGACCATCGACGCCTACATCGGGCCCGTGCTCCAGGCGTATCTCGGCGCTCTGGGTAGCGCCCCGGGTAGCCCGCCGCTCCGCGGCGGGTCGGTTCAGCATCCGCTCCGCGGCGGCACATCTCACGACGGCGCGGCGCCCCACCCCTCCCTCCGCATCATGACCAGCGCCGGCGGCCTCGCCCTGCCGCAGCGATTTCACGCAACCGAGGGCCTGCTCAGCGGCCCCGCCGGCGGCGTCGCCGGCGCACTTGCCGCGGGGCGCGCCGAGGGCGAAACCCGCCTCATCAGCTTCGACATGGGCGGCACCAGCACCGATGTCGCTCGGATCGATGACGGCTTCGAATACCGCTTCGAGCAGCGCATCGAGGGCGCAACCGTCCTCGCCCCTGCAATCGCGATCGAAACCGTCGCCGCCGGTGGGGGGTCGATCTGCGCGCTCCAGCACGGCCGCCTCGCAGTCGGCCCGCAGAGCGCAGGCGCCGACCCGGGGCCAGCCTGCTACGGCGCCGGCGGGCCGCTCACGCTCACCGATGTCAATCTCCTGCTCGGGCGCATCGATCCCGCCAGCCTGCCCATCCCGATCGATCCCGGCGCCGCCGAGCAGCGCCTCGCCGAACTCATGGCCGAGATCGAGCGCGAGAGCGGCAGCCGCCCGCAGCGCCGCCCCCTCCTGCAGGGCCTCATCGACATCGCCGACGAGCGCATGGCGGGCGCCATCCGCGCGGTCTCTTCTCGCAGGGGCGTCGATCCCGCCGACTACACCCTCGTCGCCTTCGGCGGCGCCGGCGGCCTGCACGCCTGCGGCGTGGCGTCGCGGCTCGGCATCTCGCGCATCATCATCCCGCCCGGCGCCGGCCTGCTCAGCGCCATCGGGGTTGCCGGCGCCGTCGTCGAGGAGTTCGCCGAGCGACAGATCCTCCGCCCGCTGCCGGAGGCCGCCGCGGATCTCGGAGCCGTCGCCGCGGAACTCGGCGCCGAGGCCACCGCCGCCCTCGGGCCGGAGGTCAACGCCCGCGTGCGCCGTCGCCTCATCTCCCTGCGCCTCCGCGGCCAGGAATCCACCATCGACCTCGACTGGCCGCAGGGCGCGCCGGCGCCCGCGCTCGCCGACCGCTTCGCGCGCGCACACGAGCGCCTCTACGGCGTCGAAGCCGACCGCGCCCGCATCGAGGTCGTCTCCCTGCGCATCATCGTCGAGGACCCCGACAGTCCGTGGCCCTTGGCCGCCCCAGGTGGCGCGGCGCGCCCAGCCCGGGGGCGTGGTACCCCCCCCCCCCCCCCCGGGCCGCAAGCGCCGGCAACCAAAAAGCGGGCGCAACA
>CAYMJK010000522.1:0-4896 GCA_964390535.1 uncultured Phycisphaeraceae bacterium
CCGCGGGCCCGCGGGCGGCGCCCGCGGGGGGGGAGTCGCGGCGCTTGCCGGTGTTGACGGGGGGGTGGGCGTAGAGACGATCGCCGGCGGGGGGGGGGAGGGAGCGGGCGAAGTCGAGCCAGTCGGAGCAGGCGAGGGAACCCGGACGCGCAAGCGTCGGGCGGTTGTGCGCCGGTTGCTGGTAAGTCATCGCGCTTCGGGGTCTCCTTCGCTTCGGGCGACCATCCGCCCGACGCTTGCGCGTCTGCGTTCCCTACGGCAGCACCGGCGCCCTGCCGACGCTGTAGTAGGCGAACCCGAGTTCGCCGATCCGGCCCCGCTGGTAGAGGTTGCGGCCGTCGAAGATCACCTTCGACTTCATCGCTTCCGCCAGCCGGCCGAAGTCGGGGCTCTTGAACTCGTCCCAGTCGGTGGAGATCACCACGGCATCCGCCCCCCGCGCGCACTCATACATGTCCGAGGTCAGCTCGATCCCCGGCGCCTCCTTGCGGACGTTGTCCATCGCCACCGGGTCGTACCCGCGGACGATGCACCCGCAGGCGATCGCCTTGCGGGCCAGCGTCAGGGCCGGGGCCTCGCGGATGTCGTCGGTCCGGGGCTTGAAGGCGAGGCCCCAGAGGGCGAGCGTGCGCCCGGCGAGGCCGGTTTCGCCGCCGAAGTGGCCGGCAATCTTCTGGAAGAAGAGTTCCCGCTGCCGCTGATTGGTGTCGTGGACCGCGCGGCTGACATCCGTCTTCAGGCCGCACTGCTCGCCCATCATGATGCACGCCAGCGTGTCCTTCGGGAAGCACGAGCCGCCGTAGCCGAGCCCCGGATACAGGAAGGCGGTCCCGATGCGCTTGTCCGAGCACATCCCCTCGCGGACGCGATTGATGTTTGCGCCGTACGCCTCGCACAGGTTCGCCATCTCGTTGATGAAGCTGATCTTGGTGGCCAGGAAGTTGTTGCTGGCGTACTTCACCATCTCGGCCGAGGGCACATCCATGATGAAGATGGGGTTCCCCTGGCGCACGAACGGCTCGTACAACTCCTTGAACAGTTCTCCGACGGCCTCCGACTCCACGCCCACGACCACGCGGTCGGGCTTGTTGAAGTCGCTGATGGCGTCGCCCTCTTTGAGGAACTCGGGGTTATCGGCCACTTCGAAGGAGATCTCGGGGCCGACGATCGCCCGGATGCGGTCGCGCACCATCAGCGTCGTTCCCACCGGCACGGTGCTCTTGACCACGATCACCTTGGGCTTCTGCCCGGGGCCGAGGGTCTTCAGCACCTGGGCGATGTCGTCGGCCGCCTGCTCGATGTAGCTCAGATTCGTGTGTCCGCGGCCGTCGGAGGGGGTGCCGACGCAGATGAAGATCATCTCGGCGTCGCGGTAGGCGGCGGCCTTGTCGAGGGTGAACGTGAGCCGGCCGGCGGCGATGTTCCGCGCCATCAGTTCGGTGAGCCCCGGCTCGTAGATCGGGCTCTCGCCCCGCTTGAGGCGGTCGATCTTCGCCGGATCCACATCCAGGCAGACCACATCGTTGCCCGTGTTGGCGAAGCACACGCCCGTCACCAGGCCCACATATCCGGTCCCGACCATCGTCAGCTTCATTGCGAGCTCCATCAAGCGCCAGAAGAGTGGGCGAGTTTAGCCCCGGCCGGCGGCATCGGCCCCGCCCGGGCGGTACGATGCCGGCCTATGGGAACAGCCACCTTGAAGCGCAAGCGTCGTAGCCGGTTCACCGCCGCCACCGCCGACCGCCACGTTCTGTACCAGCTTGCCGTCCAGAACGTCGAGGCCGAGATCGACTTCGTGGACGACACCTTCCGCGAACTCCGCGGCCGCCGGGCAAAGCGGCTCCGGGAGGATTTCTGCGGCACGGCGGCGACCAGTTGCGAGTGGGTCCGGCGCCGGCCGTCCAACACCGCCGTCGGCCTGGACATCGACCGGGAGACCCTGGACTGGGGCCTCGAGCACAACCTCGCCGACCTGAGCCCCGCCCAGCGCAAGCGCATCACGCTCCTCCAGCGGGATGTGCTCCGCCCGGGCCGCGGCGCCGGCAACATGGATGTGGTCCTCGCCATGAATTTCAGCTACAACTGCTTCACCGCCCGGTCGCAGATGCTGAGCTACTTCTCCAGCGTCCGCCGCTCGCTCGCCCCGGGCGGCATCCTGTTCATGGACTTCTACGGCGGGACCGAGTCGATGAGCGAACAGGAGGAGCCGCGCGAGTGCGAAGGCTTTACCTACGTGTGGGAGCACGCGAAGTTCAACCCGATCACCGGCAGCCTCAAGCGCCACATCCATTTCCACTTTCCGGACGGCTCGAAGATGCGCCGGGCCTTCAGCTACGAGTGGCGGCTGTGGACCCTGCCCGAGGTCCGCGAGATCCTCGCCGAGGCCGGCTTCAGCCGCTCGACGGTCTACTGGGAGGGTGACGACGGCGACGGCGGCGGCGACGGCGAGTTCACCCCGACCGAAGAGGGCGACGCCTGCGACTCGTGGATCGCGTATCTCGTGGTCGAGCCGTAGGGCGCGGGCGGCGCCATCCGTATGGCCGGGCTGCCGGAAGCGTCGGCGCTCATCTCAAAATTCGCGGGACTACAGCCGACGGGCGCCATCCGGCGCCCGGTCGTGCCATGCGCCTGCATCCCGGCGTCCTGATCCTGACGACCCCGTGGTGCGGCCGCTCGCCGGCGCGCGCGGCGACCCGTCGCGAGGCGCGTGAGCGGGACATGTTCTCTGCGCTCCAGTCCTGGCAGTCGAGCGGAATCCAGACCGGGCGTTGTGTAGCGCCGCCGCAAGATCGCCGGATCGCGCCCTGCCGGGGCGCAAGGAGAATGCCATGTGTACGGCTCGTTCCATTCGGAGGCGCAGCGGGGCCCTGCTTCTGGGTTCTGCGGCGGCGCTTGGCTGCTGCCTGATCGGCTGCGACCAGGAGGCGGAAATCAAGGCGCAGATCAACGATTCCTTTCCATCCGGGTTCATCCAGACCAAGGTCTCGGTGAAGAGCGCCAAGATCAAGGGCAAGTTCGAGCGCAGCGGTGAGGTGGTCTCCGTGGAATGCGAGATCACCGTCATCGGAACCGTCGATGGGAAGAAGGTCGTCAAGACCGTGCAGGCGAAGCTGAGCGCCAAGGGGACCAAGGGCGGCGAGTACGAACTCGACTGCTCCGACCCCTTGATCGTGCAGTTCCCCGCCGACGCGATCAACTTCCGGGCGACCGCGTTCGATGGCGCAGCGCCGATTCCGCTGCCGCTGACAGCCGGGCTGGCGAGCGTGCCGATCCTGCCCGGCGTGGCGCTGGAGGCCGAGCCCGGGATGCAGCTCGTGGTCATCGAGTATCCCCCCGGCATGCCGGCGGGGTTCTACGACCTGTCGCTCGACTTTGATCTGGCGTTCAGCCGTGACATCGAAGTGAAGCCGATCATCACGGGCAAGATCGTCTGCGGCGGCGACACCTACCTCCCGCCGGTGGCGCCGCAGGTGACATCGATGGCCGATGTCCCCTCCATCGTCATCCCCGCGGGCGTCGGGCTGGTGGAGGTGCTGCCGGACATTTCAAGTCTTGGCGCCGCCGAGACGCACATCGACTGTGGGGGCGGGTGCTACGCCGACTGCAACGATGATGGCGCGCTCGATTTCTTCGATTTCCTCTGCTACCAGAACCTCTTCGCCGCGAGCGACCCGGATGCCGACTGCGACGGCAGCGGCGCGCTCGACTTCTTCGATTTCCTCTGCTACCAGAACGCGTTTGCCGCCGGCTGCCCCTGAGCCGGAGCGGACGCACAGAGACTGCCGGCCGCTCCCGCCCCTCCTCGGCGGGGGCGGTCTGCGCTGCATCGGCCGGACATGCAGCGACAGCCGTCCATCGAGGTTGTCGCCGGTCTCAGATCGCCGCGAGGGCGCCGGCGAGGTGGGCGCAGTCCTCATAGCGGTTATAGAGCGGGACGGGCGCCGCCCGGATGATGTCCGGGGCGCGGAAGTCGCAGACGATCCCGCCGCGCTTGAGGTCGTCGTGCAGCGCGCGGGCATCCGCCCCGGGAACGCGGATCGAGAGCTGGCAGCCGCGCCCGCCGAGGTCGCCGCCCCAGCCGCCATCTTCGGTGTCCGGCGGCGTGATGATGCGAACCTGCTCGATCTCTCCGAGAAGCTCGGCGAGGAAGCCGGTGAGCCGGCGGGACTTCACGCGCAGGGCGTCCATCCCGATGCGGTCGAAGATCTCCAGGCTGGCGCGCAGCGGCGCCATCGACAGGATCGGCGGGTTGGAGACCTGCCACCCCTCGGCGCCCTCGCGCGGGCCGAAATCCGGGCGCATCTCGAAGCGCGTCGCCGGATCGTTGCCCCACCAGCCGGCGAGCCGGGGCAGGTCGGCCCGCTTCGCGTGGCGCTCGTGCACGAAGCATCCGGCGACCGCGCCGGGGCCGGCGTTCAGGTACTTGTAGCTGCACCAGCAGGCGAAATCCGGCCCCCACTCGTGGAGCGTCATCGGCACGTTGCCCGCGGCGTGAGCGAGATCCCAGCCGATGCTGACGCCGGCAGCGCGGGCTGCGCCGGTGATGCGTTCGATGTCGAACACCTGGCCGGTGAGGTAGCTCACCCCCGGCAGCAGGATGAGGGCAAGCTGGTCGCGATGATCCTCGATCGCGGCGACGATGTCGCTGGCGCGCAGCGCGACCTCGCCCTGGCGCGGCTCGAGGCGGATGAGGCCCTCGGCGAGGTCGACGCCGTGGAGGGCGAGCTGGCTGGCGGTGGCGTAGGAGTCGCTCGGAAAGGCGTCGTCCTCGATGAGGATCTTCGTGCGCCGGCCCTCGGGCCGGTAGAAGCTGACCATCATCAGGTGCAGGTTGACCGTCAGCGAGTTCATCGCCACGACCTCGTCCGGTTCGGCACCGACGAGGGCGGCCAGGCC
>CAYMJK010000523.1:0-2767 GCA_964390535.1 uncultured Phycisphaeraceae bacterium
GTCATCTCGCGGGCGAAGGCGCCCGAGACGATCCGCACGAAGGCGATGCGGTCGCGGTGGCGCGGGTCCATGTTCGCCTGGATCTTGAAGACGAACCCGCTGAAGGCCGGGTGGTCCGGGAGCACCGCGGTGTCGCCGGCCTGCCGCGGCGCCGGCGGCGGGGCGTGCTCGAGAAAGCCGTCCAGCAGGAGCTGCACGCCGAAGTTGCTCAGTGCGCTGCCGAAGTACACCGGGGTGATCTCCCCGGCGAGCACGCGGGCCTCGTCGAACGTCTCCCCGGCGCCGTGCAGCATCTCGATCTCTTCGCGGGCCTGCTCGTACACATCTGCATCCACCCGATTGCGCACGGCCGGGTCGTCGATGCCCATCACCTGCACCGGCGCGGCGTAGGCGCCGCCTTGGGTCCGCTCGAAGAGGTGCACGCGGCGCGTGAGGCGGTCGTAGACGCCCCGAAACGTCGGGCCGGACCCGAGCGGCCAGTTGACGGGGAAGGCGCCGATGCCGAGCACCCGCTCCAGCTCATCCAGCAGTTCCAGCGGGTCGCGCGTGGGCCGGTCGCACTTGTTCATGAAGGTGAAGATGGGCACGCCGCGCTGCCGGCAGATCTCGAAGAGCTTGCGGGTCTGCGGCTCGATGCCCTTGCCGGCGTCGATCACCATCACCGCCGCCTCCACCGCGGTGAGCACGCGATACGTGTCTTCGGAGAAGTCCTTATGGCCGGGCGTGTCGAGCAGGTTGACGCGGTAGCCGTCGTAATCGAACTGCAGCACCGTGGACGAGATGGAGATGCCGCGCTGCTTTTCCAGCTCCATCCAGTCGCTGGTGGTTGCGCGCTGGTTCTTGCGCGCAGTGACGGCCCCGGCAAGTTCGACGGCGCCGCCGTAGAGCAGGAGCTTCTCGGTCAGCGTCGTCTTGCCGGCATCCGGGTGCGAGATGATTGCGAAGGTGCGCCGCCGGGGCGCATGGTCGGTCGGGGTCATGGGGCTCTTCGTGTGGGAGGGTGTTCGGAACCGCCTGAGACGGCAGCGCGGGTCGGGCGCCGGGGCGTGGCGCCAGCAGGCGACGGCTGGCGCGCCCCGCCGCGGCGATCAGGGCGGCGCGCACCCGATCAAGGGGCCGAAGGCCCGGACGGGTTCAGTCATCTGCGGCAGTTCGCGCATGAGGCAGTATAGCGCTAGCGCGGCGGGGATTCGCTCGGCCCCTGGCGGTCAGGGGCATCCGGCGGCGAAGGCGTTCTGGAAGCAGAGGAAGTCGAAGAAGTCGAGGGTGGCCGAGCCGTCACAGTCGGCGAGCGGGGCCGCCGCGGCGAAGCGATTCTGGAAGCAGAGGAAGTCGAAGAAGTCGAGCCCGCCGGATCCGTCGCAGTCCGCGTAGCAGAAGACGGGCGGACAGTCCCACCATGCGAGCGCCACCGAGACGTGATCGCCGGCGGTCTGGAAGCCGCCACCAGCGACGATCGCGCCGCCCGGCAACTCCGCCAGCGCATGCACCGGCGCATAGCCGAGACCACCGCCGAGCGGACGCCACGAGACGCCGTCCCAGCTCGCGATGCGGATCGCTTCAACACCTGCCGCCACGTAGAACTCGCCGCCGACGAGCAACTCGTCTGCCAGCGGCAGTATCGCGCCGACCGAGCCGTTGACGCCCCCGCCCAGCGGGCTCCAGTTCTCGCCATCCCATCGGGCGATGTTCATAGCCTCTGCGCTGCCGGCGGTGCGGAATCTTCCCCCCGCGACAACGTCTCCGGTCGGCAGCGCCACCAGCGCGTTGACGCCGACGAGAAACGGATCTGTCATGCCGCCGTCGAGCGAACTCCAGTTGTGGCCGTCCCATCGGGCGATGCAGTTCGCCGCGACGCTACCCGCTGTGGCAAAGTAGCCGCCCGCGATAACCTCGCCTCCCGGCGTCACCGCCAGCGCTCGGACAGACCCGTCGATCCCCGCGCCGAGTGGATGCCACGCCTCGCCATCCCAGCGGGCGATGCCATTCGCGTCCACGCCGCCGGCCTGCGTGAAGTCGCCCGCTGCGATGATGTCCCCGGAGGGCAGCGCAGCGAGGGCATGGACCGCGTCATTGAGGCCGCCTCCGAGGGGGCTCCACTCCCCCTCGCTCCAGCGGGCGATCCTGTTGGCGGGGAGCCCGCCGGCAACTCCGAACTGGCCCCCGACAATGAGATCGCCCTCCGGCAAGACCAGCAGCGCCCGGACCGCGAAGTTCACGCCATCACCGACCGACATCCAGTCGCTCCCATTCCAGATGGCAAGGTCTGACACGGCCTGTTCACCGAATCGGTCGAAGCTGCCGCCGGCGATCAGCTTGCCATCGGGCAACGGCGCGAGGGCGAAGACGGAGCCGTTCATCCCCCATGAAAGGGCGCGCCACTCCGTCTCCTCCCATCGCGCGATGTGCGGCGCCACGACATCTCCGGCGCGCCCGAACTCCCCTCCGGCGACGAACCCACCTCCAGGAAGCGCTGTCAGCGCATGCACTGTGGAGTTGACCCCGTCGCCCAGCGGCCACCAGTCGCTGCCGTCCCAATAGGCGACGTTCCTCGCCGTTCTGTGGGCGGCAGCTTCGAACTCGCCGCCCACAATCACCGCGCCGCCGGGGAGCGTTGTCATCGTGAAAACATACCCGGTCAGACCATCGATCGGGCGCCACTCCGCTCCATCCCATCGGGCGATGCCGCGCGCCGGCAGGCCCCCCGCCTCATCGAAGTTGCCGCCGACCATGATGTCGCCGCCGGGCAGCGCCACCAGCGCGTGCA
>CAYMJK010000524.1:0-2680 GCA_964390535.1 uncultured Phycisphaeraceae bacterium
GAGATCGCCGGCGAGCGCATGATGCTGCTCGGCCGCCGCGGCGTGTGGTGGCCGGCGCATCAGGCGCTCATCGTCGCCGACGCCCACCTCGGCAAGTGCGGCGCCTATCGCGCCAGCGGCGCGCCGATCCCCATCGGCGTGCTGGATGCCGACCTGGTGACGCTCGGCGCCATGGTCGCCGAGACGAGCGCCCGGCGCCTGATCGTCCTCGGCGACCTGATCCACGCGGGGATCGGCCTCTCCGCCGAGGTCGTCGCCCGGGTCAGCGCGTGGCGGGCGGGCCTGCGCGCGCAGATTGAACTCGTGCCGGGGAATCATGATGGGGATCCCCGGCGCCTGCCGGCGTCGTGGCAGATCGACATCCGCGAGCCGGTGGCGTGCGAAGGCCCCCTGGTGCTGCGGCACGCGCCGGCGGCCGATGACCGCGGGTATGTCCTCTGCGGCCACATCCACCCGGCCGCGCGGATCGGGCCGATGCGTCTGCCGTGCTTCTGGCTGGGGGAGCGGGTGGGCGTGCTCCCGGCGGTGGGCGTGTTCACCGGCTCGGTCGTGGCGCCCACGGCGCCGGGGGACCGGGTGTTCGTGATCGCCGACGGAAGCGTCGTGCCGGCGCCGCGGTACGCTGGCGCCGGATAGGCGCAGGAGGCGCCGGAATCGGCCGCGAATGCGCTGGCCCGCCGCTTGCGTGGCGATCGCCGTCTCGTCGTGGTGGCGCGGGCGTGTCGCCAGCGCGGCCTTGGCGCCCGTTCCAGGAGCCCTCGATGACCACCCCCACGATGACCATCGATCCGACCCTCGCCTCGCTCGCCGCGGCCCGCTACACGAGCATGGCCCGGGCCGGCGCCGGCGCCGCAGCGCCCGGCCAGGGATTGGGGCTGCTGATGCGCGGCGCCGATGACGCCTCCGGCGTGCGGCTCGGGATCGCGCCGCCGCTGAGCGAGATCGCGGGTCTCGGCGCCCGCCTCGCGGAGCTGCACGCCACTCTCGGCTCGATGCGCGAGGCCCTGTCGGGGCCCGGCGCCGGCCAGGCGCAGCGCGAGATTACCGGCCTCGTCAGCGACATCCAAGGGGTCGGAAAGCGGCCGGGAACCCCTCCCGCCGACTTCGACATCCGCGACATCGCCGCGGGGATCAAGCGCCTCTATGTACGCGATGCGCAACTCGAGCCGGGTGAGCAGCGGAAGGTGAACCTGGAGATCACCGCCTCGGCCCAGTCCGGCGGGTTCTACCTCTCGATGGGTGGCGCGGCCATCGACCTCGAAAGCGACCAGGACGAGTTCCGGATCGAAGTGGCCGGGCGCAGCGGGCGCCGCGCCCTCACCTTCGCCTCCGGCACATCGGTCTCGAGTATCGCCGCGGCGATCAACGCCTTCACGAGCGAGACCAGCGTCCGCGCCATCGCATCCGGCCCCGGGATCCGCCTCGAGAGCGTGGCGCCCGGTTCGGCCGATTTCGTCTCGGTGCGCATCCTCGAGGACGGGGGTATCGGCGAGGCTGATGGCGTCGGCGTATACGACCTGGCGCCGGACGACGCCACCGCCGCCCGCGATCTGGTCGCCACCTTCTCGGAGGCCCGGCAGCAGCGCACCGACTACGGGCAGGACATGGCGGCGCTCGTCAACGGTGTCCAGGCCCAGACCTACGGCACGGAACTGCTGGCGATGGACGAATCGCTCGGCTTCACCGCCGTCTTGGGGCTCTCGACCGCCGCCGCCACCGCCGGGCGAAACGAGATCCACGCCCAGCAGCTCGGAACGTTCCACATCTTCACGCTCGTAGACGGGCGAGAGAGCGCCCCGACCTCGCCCCCGCCTCCCCCACCCACCCCACCCGCCCAACAGACGGCGCCGACTCCTTCGCCGGTCGCCGCCGCGCGCGCGCCGTCGGCCCCTACCGCGGCCGCCGCGGAAACGGACATCTCCCGCGCTGAGGAAACGCTCTCGCTCGGCGCCGCAGCGCTCTCGATCCTCGACCGCTCCGGTCGCCTGTCCCTCCCGACCGAGCTGATGTGGCTCAAGATGCTGGCGGATGTCAACCGCCAGGCGCCCGAGCCGGCCGCGCGGTCATAGGCGTCCGGAGCAGCCCGCCGCCGCGCGGACGCTGCGCAATACCATCATCCCCGCTGGGATTGGATCTCCAGCAACATCGAGGGCGCCATCGTCCGGCGTGATTCCTCGCAGGCGTGCGGATGAGGCGGCGCCGAGGCGTCTGGGGCGCCGCATCGGAGCGAGACAGCATGACGAAGCGGAATCGAATACTCGCCCTCGCCTGCGCTGCCGCCGCGCTGGCCGGGATGGGCGCCCTGGGCGGCTGCGCGGGAAACCGGATGATCAGCAGGACGGAGTACGGAGTCGCCTACGGCCGAGCGGTCGAGTTGTACACGCTGACCAACGACTCCGGCGCCTTCGTGAAGATCACCAACTACGGCGCCATCGTCACCGAACTGCATGTGCCCGACCGCGACGGCCGCCTCGGCGACATCGTCCTCGGCTTTGATACCGCTCGTGGCTACATCGACCACAACTCATACTTCGGCGCCATGGTCGGGCGCGTCGCCAACCGCATCGCCGGCGGGGGCTTCGAGATCGACGGGGTCCAGTATCAGCTCGCCACGAACAACTGGCCCAACCATCTGCACGGCGGCCTCCGCGGCTTCGACAAGGTGATCTGGGCGGCAGAG
>CAYMJK010000525.1:0-2601 GCA_964390535.1 uncultured Phycisphaeraceae bacterium
CTGCTGCGCAAGCTCGCCGACCTCGGCATCCCGCACAGCGGCGCGGCGACGACTGCCGACAGCGCCGAAGGAATCATCGCGGTCATCGAGAGCTTCCAGACGGCCCGCCATGACCTCGACTACGCCACCGACGGCATGGTCGTGCGAATCGACGACTTCGAGACCCAGCGGGCCCTTGGCGTCACAGCGAAGAGCCCCAGATGGGCCATCGCGTACAAGTACGCCGCCGAGCGCAAGACGACGAAGCTGCTCAGCGTCGATTTCCAGGTCGGCAAGACCGGCAAGATCACGCCGCGGGCCGTGATGGAGCCCGTCCTGCTCGCAGGCACGACCGTTCGCCACGCCACGCTGCACAACTTCGGCCAGGTCGCCCAGAAGGACATCCGCCTGGGCGACACCATCCACGTCGAGAAGGCGGGCGAGGTAATCCCATACGTCGTTGAGGTCGAACTCAGCAAACGCCCGAAGGGCGCCCGGCGCATCAAGCCGCCCGAGACATGCCCCGAGTGCGCCGGCCCCGTCGAGGTCGAGCCGCCCGAAGCCGAGACGGACCCGAAGCTCGAAACCAGCCGGCGCTGCGTCAACCCGGAGTGCCCGGCGCAGATCCGCGAGAAGCTCGTCTGGTTCATCGGCCGCCGGCAGATGGATATCGACGGGCTGGGGGAGAAGACGATCGACCTGATCCGGGTCGCCGGCATTCCGCTGGAGACCTTCGCCGACATCTTCGGGCTCGCGGAGCACCAGGAGAAGCTGGTTGCGCTCGACGGCCTCGGCACGCGCTCCGTCGAGATCATGCTCGCCGGAATCGAGGCGGCGAAGGGGCGGGGCCTGGCCCGCGTGCTCTCGGGCATGGGTATCCGGCACGTCGGCGAGGCGACCGCGAAGAGCCTCGCCCGCCAGTTCCCGGATCTGGACGCCCTGCTGGCCGCCGACGAGCGCGCGCTGCGCCCCAAGACGCTCAAGAAGGACGAGGCCGCGGCACTCGGCCTGCCGCAGGATCCGAAGCTGCGTCCGGAAACGGGGCTCGGCGCGGTCACGGCGCACGTGGTCCACACCTACCTGCACAGCCCCGCCGCCCGGCGCACGTTCCAGGAGCTGCGCGAGGCCGGCGTCGACCTGACGAGCCACGACTACAAGGGGAAGCCCGGGCGATCACCCGGCGCCAGCGCTGGCGAGCCCGCCCCCTTCGCCGGCCGCACATTCGTCATCACCGGCACGCTCGACGGCTATCAGCGCGACGAGTTGAAGGACATTCTCGAAGATCTCGGGGCGAAAGTCACCGGCTCGGTCTCGAAGAACACCGATGCTGTAATCGCGGGCGCGAGTCCCGGCTCCAAGCTCGACAAAGCCCGCGCCCTCGGCGTCGAAACCTGGGACGAATCCCGGCTGAACAAGGAACTCAAGAAGGCCCGCTGACCCCCACCGCTTCTGGATCTCTGATCTCCACATTCCCTGCTCTCGTTCCGACCCCCCCATGCAGAACCTCGAGTTCAAAGCCGAGCTGCGCGACCCCCTCATCGCCCGCGCTGCCGCGCTCCGGCTCGGCGCCAGCTTCATCGCCGAGGTCGAACAGGTCGATACGTATTTCCGCGTGCCGCACGGGCGGCTCAAGCGGCGGGAGACGACCGGCGAACCGACCGAATACATCTTCTACCACCGGCGCGACGAGGCCCAGCCGAAGCTCTGCCAGTTCACCATCTACGACCTCGCCACCGCCCGCGAACGCTTCGGACTCACCGACCCGCCCATCTGGGTGATCGTGCACAAACGTCGGCAGATTTTCATGTACAAGAACGTGCGGATTCATCTCGACGATGTCCGCGATCTGGGAACATTTCTCGAGCTCGAAGCGTTGATTTCAGCAGCCCACAACATCGCCCGCTGCCACCAGGTGCTCGGCGAGATCCGGCGCGCGATCGAGCCCGCCTTGGGGGAACTGATCGCGGTGAGCTACTCGGATCTGCTCGCCGCGGCACGGGACGACGCCAGGGCGCAGGAGGCCCGCGACCAGGCCGGCGACAAGGGTCGTCCGTGAGCGCGCAATTCATGCTCCCCGGGGCTTGCATGAAGCCCCGCCGGGGCCCAAGGATGGGGAGATGATGCTCGACCTCTGGACATGGCTCGGCGACCGGACCCCGGGGGAGATCCTCTCCCTCGGCCTCGCGATGGCCCTCGTCATGGAGGCCCTGACGCTGGCCCTGCGCTTCGGCTGCGGCATGAAATCGTGCCACCACACGAGTTGGATCGGCCGCTGCACCCGCGGGCTGCGGGTACACCACGGCTACCCCGGCCTCGCCGCGGCGCCGATCGGGCTGGGCCTCGGGCTCGGTGTGGGTTCCACGGCCCTCGGGGCGGCGGTGGCGATCATCGGGATCGGCCTGCTGGTCAGCGACCTGCTGCACCACTTCGTGGCCCTGCGGCTGCTGACGGGGGAGCACGAGTTCGATCTGCGGTATCCGCAGTAGCGGCAGCGGCTCACCGTGCGAGAATGGGGCAGCCCTCCCGCCGCGAGGCGTCCGCAGCGCAAAACTACAAATGGCGCCGATGTGCGCACGTTTCCGTGCCGCACCCGGCGCCATCTGTGATTCTCGTCCTGTCTAC
>CAYMJK010000526.1:0-10970 GCA_964390535.1 uncultured Phycisphaeraceae bacterium
GGCCAGTCTCCCCGGCGGCGATTGCGACGGCTCCGGCATCCACGACTTCTTCGACTTCCTCTGCTTCCAGAATGCGTTCGCCGCAGGGTGCCCCTGACGACGCCGCTCCCCTCCGCCCGCTGTCCCCCGCCGCTCTGCCGCGGAGGGAGCAGTGGGAGCGCGGTGAAGGTGATCGTGGGGGCGGGGGCGAAGGGGTAGGCGAAAAGCAGGAACGCAGAGGGAGCGGAGAAAGCAGAGGGACGCGGAGTGGGGAGGGGGGAAGGGGTCAGGACCACAGATGGCACAGATGGGTCAGAGATCGCGCCTCAGGGGGCTTGCGCTTGCCGCGGCGCTCGTCGGAATGGCGCCGTGGCTCGTGTGCTGCGCATCCCGGCCTGCGTGGACGGAAGCTGATCGCAATCGCATCAGCGAGGAGTTGGTTCGGCGCGCAGCGGAGGACCAGGAGCTGCGCAGCGCCGATGTCGCCGCGCTGAGCCAGGAGCAGCGCAGGGCCCACTTCGAGCGGGTGACGCAGGTCGACACAGACAACACGGCGTGGCTCAAGGAGGTGGTTGCAGCGCATGGCTGGCCGGGAGCGGGCGTGGTCGGAGACGAGGCCGCCCGCAGCGCGTTCCTGCTTGTCCAGCACGCCGACCACGATCCGGAGTTCCAAGCCGCCTGCCTCCCGCTGCTGGAGGCTGTGGCGTCCCGCGGCGAGATCCCGATGACGCACGTCGCGTATCTCACCGATCGCGTGCGCGTGAAGCAGCAGCGCCCGCAACTCTACGGCACGCAGTACTACGCGAAAGCGCTCCCCGATGGCAGCGTCGCCGAGCGGCCGGACGGCCGCATCGAGTATCTGCTGCCGGTGGTGGAGGATCTCGAGCGACTCGATGACCGCCGGCGCGAAGCCGGGCTGGAGCCATGGTCCGCCTACGAGCAACGCATGGCCGCGCTGCAGCAGCGCCCGCAGGCTTCCGCGCCGAGGCCCTGGGATGGGTCGCTCCCGCTCGATCCGCAGGCGCAGACGGTGCCGCCGGTTCGTTGAAAAGGCAGGAGCTTGCTGAGAGACGCGAGTTCATTCGAGGCCGCGTCACGGACGTTCATGCCGGTGGAGGCGCCTGTGGCCCTTCAGCGCCAGGCGCCGATTCGACCCGCCGCCACTCCCGCCTCGCGACGGTTCCTCATCCCCAGAACCGCCACCACGGCTTCCGTTTGATCAGCATCGTCTCCCACCCGTCATACTCGCCGCCGAGCTGCCGCGCCGCCCTGTCGGCCGCCACGGTCCGCTCGTTGATCGCCTCGATCGTCGCTGGCCCAATGTGGGAGAATCGCACGCCGAACTTCCCATCGTCGGACCGATGCGGCTGCGCGTCGCCATCCAGCGCGTAACCATTGTCAGTACACCAGCGCGCGAACCGTCCGGCGCTGCTGCGATCACCGAAGTACGCCCAGTGCTCGACCTGGCGCGGCCGCAGCCCGCTGTCCCCGTGCTGCCCCAGCACGAGGAGAACGCGCAGATCTTCGATCCGGCGCATCTGCTCGGGCGCCGGGTAGAGCTTATCCCGGTAGTTCCGCCACGTCGGGTCTTCCTGCGATCGCACGCGCGGCTCGTACCCGCTGGCGCTGTCGAACACGCCGCGCACTGCCCCCTCGACCTGCCCGCTCCTGGCGTAGAAGAACCAGTGCCTCCACCCGTTGGTGCTCATCGCCCCGACGTGCGCCGCGCCGGCCTCTCGCTCCAGCGCGGCAACCAGCGCAGCATCGATCGGTTCGAGAGCGCGCAGTTCGTCGCCCTCCGGCAGCCCGTCCTTGCCCGCCGTGCGGAACGGCGCCGAGATCACGACCCACAGTGGCCGCGCCGGATCGGGCCCCCGGCCATGCCACTGCAGATCCACGAGGACCGTCGCGAGCCGGTCGCTCACGGTCGAGGTGTACACAGCCCAGTCTGCTTCCGGCATGGCCCCAGTGTAACCACGCTGCGCATCCACGCCCACCCCGTTCCATCCACTGCCGCCGCCGCGCGGCGACCCCTCGCCCCTGGCTCCTCGAGAGCAGGACGAGTCCACCTGCCGCCTGCCGCCTGCCGGGCAGACATGAACGAGCGCGTGGGGTCGTCGCCTCGTTTCACGGGCATCATCATCCCGCCTGGCTTGAGGAACCCTATCTTCTTCGCCTCGGCTCGCTGTGCGATCTCTGCGTTCCTGCTTGAAGGAGAAACCATGAAGCCCACCATTCTCGTGTTTGCCGGCAGCCTGCGGAAGGGATCGTTGAACAAGAAGCTTGCGGGCGTGGCGGCGCGGGCGGCGGAGCGGGCGGGGGCGGCGGTCACGCACATCGATCTTGCGGATTTTCCGATGCCCGCCTACGACGGCGACATCGAATCCTCGACCGGCATTCCCGAGCCGGCCATGCGCCTCAAGGAGCACATGAAGGCGGCGGGCGGGATGCTGCTGGTGTGCCCGGAGTACAACAGTTCGATCAGCAGCCCGCTGAAGAACGCGATCGACTGGGCCAGCCGCAAGGCCGACAGAGAGAAGCCGCTGGAGTGCTTCGACGGGAAGGTTGCCGCGCTGATGAGCGCATCTCCGGGCGCCCTCGGCGGGCTCCGCGGGCTGGTGCACGTGCGTGCGATCCTCGGCAACATCGGGATGCTGGTGCTGCCCGAGCAGTTCGCGCTCAGCCAGGCGGACAAGGCGTTCGACGAGGCGGGGGAACTGATCGACGACGCAAAGCAGAAGCGGGTCGAAGCGATCGCGAGGAGGCAGGTGGAGACGGTGCGTAGGCTGCGGGGCGAATGAGGCGACGGTTCCGCGCCACAGGCGTGGGGTTGGCTGGGGGTCCGTTCTCGCTGAAGCCGCGCGGAGCCCCGGCCGATAGCGCTGGCATGGAAGCCCTGCGCCAGGAACTCGAGGCATTTCCGGACCTGTCCATCGAGTCCGGGCCGGATGGCATCCGCGTGCTCGCTGCGGACGCCGAAGGCGCTGATGTCACGATTGCGCATGATCGCAGGGCCAGGCGGTACGTGGTCGCAATGGCCGACTGGCACGAAACGTTCACTGATGAGGCCGAGGCGCGCGCACATTTCCTGCTTGCGCTCAGTCCGCTCGCCCGCATCGAGTGCACGGACATCGGCCGGCGGTGCGCCGAGGCGGAGCTGCAGGTTGCCGACGCCCTCGGCGAGTGGCAGCCGGTGAGTCTGCACATGCGCCGGCGGCCCTTCGACCTCACGCTCGGCGCCCGGCGCCATCGGCACATCAGCAACGCGCACATTCCGGCCGACAGCCCGATCCTGATGGAGGCGTCGCGGGCGCTGACGGCGGCGCCCACACCCGACTCCCCGGTGGTGATCGAAGCCGATGTCGCGCCGCTCGACAGGCCCCTGGCCCGCATCAAGATCGGCGCCATCGGGGGCGCGGTGGCCGGCGCTGCGCTGGCGGGGACGCTCCTGGCCTCGCAGCCGGCTCTGGTTGCGGGGGCGATCTGTGCCGCCGCGGGGGCGTGTGTGGCGTTGGCGCTGCCGCCGGTGGCGCCGTGGTCGCGCATCCGGTTCACAGGCGCCGACATCGAGCTGATGCGGCGGCGCAGCGGCGCCACCGTGACGATCCCGGCGCGTGAGGTCGAGATGGTGGGCGGCGAGGTCGCGATCGACATGGACCGCAAACAGGTCTTCGCGCCGCGCGTGGTGCGGTTGGTGTCCGGTGGCACAGCGCATGTGATGCGCCTCTCGCCGATTGACGCCGCGGCGTGCTTCACGGTCGCCTGCCGCGTCTGCGCCGGGGCGGTGCGGATCAATTTCGACGGGTGGTCGCAGCCGCCGGCGGCGGGGGGTGGGCGGACGCTGCCAGCGGAGATCGTCGCCTCCGAACGCTCCCGGCGCTGGCGGCGCGACCTGCGATTCGTCATCTGCTTCGGCGGCATGAGTCTGGTGGGGCTGCTCACCGCCATCGCGGCGGCAATCGCGAATCAGAAGAGCATGGTTCTCGGCGCGATCTGCTGCGCGATCTTCGCCGGTCTCACCGCCACCGCGCTGTCGCGAGCCACGGCGCAGCGCCGGCGCCTCACGCTCGCCGCATCGATCGACGCCCAGCCTGAGCGAAAGCTCGCGGCCTGAGGCGCGGCGCTCACTCGCCAGCGGACCGCTTCTGTTTCAATTCTTCGATCAGTTCCTTCGCCTCGCCCGCGAGGTAGAACGAGCCGGTGACGCAGATCAGGTCCTCGGGCTCGGCGGACTTGTGGGCCATGTTGATCGCGTCGCGCAGGGTCGGGGCCCACTGGGCCATCTTGCCGCGGGATTCGAAGCGGCGCTGCAGGTCCTCCGGATCGGCGGCCCGCGGGTTGGCCCGGGCCCGGGTGAAAATGACCTTGTCGGCGCCGCCGGCGAGTTCGCGCAGCATCCCATCCACATCCTTGTCGCCAGCGCACCCGAAGATGACGATGAGGGAGTCGCAGCGCTCCTCGCTCCCCGCCGAGCGCATCAGGGCGCGGATCGATTCGGGATTGTGGGCGCCATCGATCATGATCCGCGGCGCCCGCCAGATCACCTCCAGCCGCCCGTTGCGGGCCGCCGACTCCAGCCCGTGAGCGATCTGCCGCTGTGTGACGGTGACGCCGCGGGCCGTGAGCTGATCGAGGATCGCCAGCGCCAGGCCGCAGTTCTCGGCCTGATGCTCGCCCTGGTAGGGGACGGGCATGTGCTCGAAGGTGTTGCGCGAGGTGGTGAGATAGATGCGGGCCCGCTGCCCGCCATCGGGCTCGTCGGCCAGCCGCCAACTGAAATCGATCGGATCATTGAGCATCAGAAGCTGGCAGTCGGCCGCGAGCGCCGCCTCGCGCAGGGCGACGGTCACCTCCGGCGTCTGCGGCACGCTGAGGGCAGCGGCGCCGGGCTTGAAGATCCCACCCTTCTCCATCGCGATGGCCTCGAGGGTGTCGCCGAGCAGCTCGGTGTGCTCCCGCTGGATGGCGGTGATAGCGGCGACCTCCGGGTGGATGATGTTGGTGGAATCCAGCCGCCCGCCGAGGCCGGTCTCGATGACCGCGATGTCGATCGCCCGGTCGGCGAACCAGAGCAGGGCCATCGCCGTCAGGCACTCGAAGTACGTCGCCGGGCCGTGGCGCCGCTCGATGGCCGCGGTGGCCTCGGCGACGCGGGCGGTCATGATGGCGAACGCGTCCTCGGAGATCAGGGCGCCATCGATACGAATGCGCTCGCGCACGCTCACCAGGTGTGGGCTGGTGAAGGCGCCGGTGACGTAGCCGCAGGCGGCGAGGCAGGAGGCGGTCATCTCGACCACGCTCCCCTTCCCCTTGCTCCCGGCGATGTGGACGAACCGCTGGCCCCGCTGGGGCGAGCCGAGGCGCTCGGCGAGGGCCTGCATGCGGTCGAGTTTGAAGGCGTCGCGGGCAACCTGGTCCGGGCGGCGGCGTTCGACGTTGAGCCGCGTGCTCAGGAACTGCTCGGCATCCGTGAAGGTGGCGATATCGTGCATCGGCGCTCCATCATACAGGCGGGCGGTCGGGGCAAGCCCGGCCAGCCGGCGAAGTAGCACGTGATAACGCGGCAAGCTGGGAAGGTTGCGGCGGTGGCGGCGTTCCGGGCGGGGGGATGGCGGGTCGCTCACGCGGAGGCGCGGCGGTGCGGAGGAGGCCAGCGCTGCGGCGCCGACAAAGGGGCGCAGGTCCGCCGGCCCCGCTCCCGTGGGCCCTGGCGCCGGGGCTATCATGCGGCATCATGAGACCGCGCCCCTTCTGTTTGCGACTTTCCCTGCTTCCCGGCTGACTCCTCGCGCGCGGACGATCCGAACACTCCCGGGCTCCGCGCAGGCGGGGCCCGCATCGTTTTTGCCCCCCACGCCCCCACGCCTCATGCCCACAGCAAACCCCGTCCCGTCCCCCGGACCCGGGGACCGAGAACTCAGCCGGCCAAGGATTGAGCCGATAGCACCATCAGCCCCGCCCGGAGCGGACCGAATGAGCGACGCCCGACAATCTCGAACCACCGGCGCCCCGCGGGGCCCATCCAGCGGGCCTGGCGCGGGCGGCGCCGGCGCTGCCCCCGGGCCGCCCCCCCACCGCTACACCGCCGCGCTTGCGGCGGAGATCGAAGCGCACTGGCAGGGACGGTGGGAGCAGGAGGGCGCCTTCCGCCAGCCCAATCCGGGGGAGGCGGGGTTCGATGCGCGCCGGCCGAAGTTCTACTGCCTCGACATGTTTCCCTATCCCTCCGGCGCCGGGCTGCACGTGGGGCATCCGGAGGGGTACACGGCGACGGACATCCTGTGCCGGTACAAGCGGATGCAGGGGTTCAACGTGCTGCACCCAATGGGGTGGGACGCGTTCGGGCTGCCGGCGGAGCAGTACGCGATCGCGACCGGCGTGCACCCCAGCGTGACGACGCGGACGGCGATCGACAACTTCCGGCGCCAGCTCAAGCGGTTCGGGTTCAGCTATGACTGGTCGCGGGAGTTCGGGACGATCGATCCCGAGTATTACCGCTGGACGCAGTGGATCTTCCTGCAGATCTACAACGCGTGGTTCGACCCGCGCGAGGATCGGGCCCGGCCGATTGCGGAACTGATCGCGGAGTTGGAGTCGGGCGATCTGCGGGTGGACCCCGAGGGGGGGCTGGTCCACGTTGGCGGGACGGCGCGGACGCTGGAAGGCTTGAGCGGCGACCCGGGCGTGGCCCGCCAGTGGCACGAGCTGAGCGCGCGCGAGCAGCGCGAGGTGATCGACGATCAGCGGCTGGCGTACGTGGGCGAGCAGGTCGTGAACTGGTGTCCGAAGCTGGGCACGGCGCTGGCGAACGAGGAGGTGATCGACGGTCGTAGCGAGCGCGGCGGGTTCCCGGTGCTGCGCAAGCCGCTACGGCAGTGGCTGTTCCGCATCACTGCGTACGCCGAGCGGCTGCTGGCGGGCCTGGAGCACGTGGACTGGCCGCAGTCGACGCGGACGCAGCAGGCGGAGTGGATCGGGCGCAGCGAGGGGGCGGAGATTGATTTTGAGATGGTGGAGCCGCAAGCGGACCTGCCGCCATTTCTCCGGGTGTTCACTACCCGCCCGGACACGGTGTTCGGCGCCACGTACATGGTGGTGGCGCCAGAGCATCCGGTCGTTGACGCCGCGCTGGCGGAACCGCGTCCGGGGACGCCGGTGGACGAACTGCGGGCGTATGCCGACGCGGCACGCAACCGTTCGGATGTCGAGCGCCAGGAGTCGAAGCGCAAGACGGGGTGTTTCACCGGGCTGGAGGCGATCAACCCGGCCACCGGGGAGCGGATCCCCATCTGGTGCGCCGACTACGTGCTCATGAGCTACGGCTTCGGGGCGATCATGGCGGTGCCGGCCCATGACGAGCGCGACTTCGAGTTCGCCGAGGTGTTCGGACTGCCGATCCGCGATGTGGTGTACACGCGGCAGCAGGCGGCGATCGCGTTCATCGCGCGGCACGCGACGACCGAGGAGCGCGACGACACCCGCTGGATCGCGACGCTCGCCGATTTCATGGGAATCACGACCTCGCGCGACATGGCGCCGGAGCGCTTCGGAGAGGCGCTGAACATTCTGCGCGAGCGCCGCCTCGGACGGCCCGTCGGCGCCACCATCCAGCTCACTCCAGCGCGGCAGCCGACGCTGGATGCCCCCGGCAGCATCGGCGAGCGCCGTGGCAGCACGCGGATGACCTGGATGGACACCATCGGCGCCATGGGCATGAGCACGTGGGGCGCCACGGTGTCGATCCTGCAGGAGATGCGGCTCTGCGCCCGCGCCGGCAGGGCAAGCCCCAGCCTCGGCTACGCCGCGAACTCGACCAACGAACAGGTTTCCCTGGATGGCCTGGCCACCGCCGAGGCGAAGCGCCGCATCGTCGCGTGGCTCGAAGCGGAAGGGATCGGCCGGCGCAAGGTGAACTACCGGCTGCGCGACTGGCTCTTCAGCCGGCAGCGCTACTGGGGGGAGCCGTTCCCGATCGTGTGGGATGAGCAGGGCAACCATCATCCGGTGGACGAATCGGCCCTGCCGGTCGAGCTGCCGCAGCTCGCCGACTACGCGCCGATCGAGAGCGACGACCCCCTGCCGCTGCTGGCGAAGGCGGAGGGCTGGGTCCACACGACAGCGCGGGCGGCGGGGGCGACGCGCCTGCCGCCGGAGGCGAAGGTGCGGCGCGAGACGAACACGATGCCGGGGTGGGCGGGCTCGTGCTGGTACTTCCTGCGCTTCTGCGACCCGCAGAACCAGGAGCGGTTCGTGGGGGAGGAGGCGGAGCGGTACTGGATGGGAGCGCCGCGCGAGCGCGCCGCGCAGCGATCGAGCGAGGAGAAGGGGGACCAGGGCGGTGTGGATCTGTACATCGGCGGCGCCGAGCACGCGGTGCTGCACCTGCTGTACGCCCGCTTCTGGCACATGGCGCTGCACGATCTCGGACACGTTTCCACGCCGGAGCCGTTCCGCCGGCTGTTCCACCAGGGGCTGATCACGAGCTTCGCGTATCAGCGGGCGGACAGGAGCCTCGTGCCAATCGACGAGGTGTGGGAAGCGCGCTACCACGAGGATGGCGGTGGCTTTGCGGATCTGGTTGTGCCGGGAACAGAGCGGGTCGTCCACAGCGTGGATGCTCCGAGCCTGCCGCAGCACATTTATGAGAGATTGCAGACCGGTGAGTCGCTCTTCCTCCACTTCGGACCCAACGCCGATCACAATAACTGGCATATTGCTGATGTGCAGATCGTCGCACAGGTGACGGCGAAGATGAGCAAGTCGCTCAAGAACGTCGTCAACCCGGATGACATCATCGCCGAGTATGGCGCCGACACGTTCCGGCTGTACGAGATGTACATGGGGCCGCTGGAGGCGTCCAAGCCGTGGAACACCCGCGACATCAGCGGGCTGTTCCGCTTCCTGCAGCGGGCGTGGCGCCTGCTGGTGGACGAGGGGACCGGCGAGATCAAGCTCGCCAACGTGCACAACGGCGAGCTCGAGAAGCAACTGCACCGGACGATCGCACGGGTGGGCGCCGACATCGAGAGCCTCTCCTTCAACACGGCCATCGCCGCAATGATCGAGTTCGTTAACGCCGCGACCGCGGCCAGCGCCACCGCCTCCGGCGAGCCGGGGCCGGCCCTGACGCGCGATCAGGCCGAGCGGTTCAGCGCCGTGCTCGCCCCGCTCGCCCCGCACATGGCCGAGGAACTGGCCCTGAAGCTTGGACGCGACAGCATGCTCACGACCACCGGCGCGTGGCCGAGCTACGACAAGGCGATGCTGCGCGATGACGAGGTCGAGATCGCGGTGCAGCTCATGGGCAAGGTGCGGGCCCGCATCATGGCGCCAGCAGGGCTGGATGAGGACGCCCTGCGCGAGTTCGCCCTCGCGCGGCCCGAGGTTGCGGCGCTGATCGC
Source organism: uncultured Phycisphaeraceae bacterium (assembly GCA_964390535.1). Taxonomy (GTDB): domain Bacteria; phylum Planctomycetota; class Phycisphaerae; order Phycisphaerales; family UBA1924; genus CAYMJK01. The sequence continues at coordinate 9,381 of CAYMJK010000526.1, forward strand.
GGGCAAGACGGTGCTCAAGGTGATTGCAGTGCCGGGGCGGCTCGTCAACATCGTGGCGAACTGAAAACCCAAAGGCAGGAACGCAGAGGGCGCCGAGGAACGCGGAGTCTGATTGGGTTTGTGCTGCGCACGCCTGGGAGCCAATGACAAAGCCCGGAGGGTGGTTGCCCTCCGGGCTGGCGTGATCGTGGCGCCGGGCTTCGCATGGAAGCCGTCGGCGGTCAGTTGTTGGCGCGGTTGCCGTCGTTGGAGACGCCGCGGCCGGCGCCGCGACGGGTGTAGGTGATCTCCATGACCTTCATCTCCGGCATGCCGGCCATGGTGTGATGCATCGTCATCACGCGCTTGTCGGGGCTCTCGAACTTGAGCACGTTGCGATACGACATCATCTGCTCGGACATGCAGTCCTTCATTTCTCCCGTGAAGACGAGGGTGTCATTGCCCTGCTTCTCGCCGGTGCTGAACATCAGCGCGGTGCCCGTGCTGTCGATCCAGATCGACTCGAAGCGCTCCTCGGTGTTGTTGTAGGCGACGAAGCTGATCCCCTCGAACTTCTCGCCCATCCAGTCGCCGGTGAACTCGCCCTTGAGGTAGCGGCCGTCGAAGATCATCGAGTTCTTCTCGCTCCCCTGGGAGATGTCCGGCGGCGCGCTGGGGTCCATCCACATCTTGACCTCGGCGTCCCACGTGCCGGCCGACTTCGCGAGGAACTCGTGCTGGGCGCCGGTCCGGTTCTTCTCCTCCCAGAGCTTCATCATCGCCTCGGGATCCATCCCCTCGGGCTGGGCCACCGCAATGGCGCTGCCCGCCGGCGCCGGCGCAGTGCGCCCGGCCATGAAGCCAACGCTGACGAGGCCCGCGGCGACGCCCGCCACACACGCGATCCCGGCTCCGCACTTGCACAGATTCAACATCTTCGGTCTCCTTCTTTGATGCTCGTAGATCTTCACACCCCGCGACGCCTGTACCTATCAGACATCGAACAACATTGTACCACGGCGCCATCTGGCTGAAAAGGGCATCATGCGTGAATTCTCCTACATCTGCGCCGCCCCGCCCGCCGGGCCTCCGCCTCCCGCCCTGCCAGTGGCGCCGCGGATGGCCGGGAGCGGCACATGATCGACCACCTCCAGCCCGAACGCCTCCAGCCCCGGCAGCGGCCGCGGCCGGTTGGTCAGCAGTCGAAGACGGCGCAGGCCCAGATCGCGCAGAATCTGCCCTCCGACACCGATGTCGCGCTGGGCCTCGCTCATGGCGCCCCCGGGGCCTTCCGGGCGGGCCAGATCGGGAGTGTCGGCGCCGGAATGGTGCGCCGGGCGCCGGATCGACTGCAGCCGCTGCTCCAGCCCGTCCCCCGCCCCTTCGGGGCGCAGATAGACGATGGCGCCGCGCCCAGCCTCCTGGATCGCCCGCATGGCGGCCCGGAGCGACTCGCCGGAGGCGGCGCCACCATCGGGCTCCAGCACGCCGAAGACATCCCCGAGCAGGTTGCGCCGGTGCATGCGCACGAGGGTGGGCTCGTCGGTGGGCTCGGCGGCGCCATCGGGGCCGGGGGCGCCGACGCCGCCGACGGTGAGGGCGACGTGCGGC
>CAYMJK010000527.1:0-4212 GCA_964390535.1 uncultured Phycisphaeraceae bacterium
GGGTCAGGAGTCAGGAGTCAGGAGTCAGGAGTCAGGAGTCAGGAGTCAGGAGTCAGGAGTCAGGAGTCAGGAGTCAGGAGTCAGGAGTCAGGAGTCAGGAGTCAGTCATCGCGGGCGTGGCGGATCACATCAGGAGGGCGAGCCGCTTCATCTCCATCTGTGCCTCCATCTGTGCCATCTGTGGTTCCTGCCTTCAGGCCTCACTTCACCGCGAGCAGTTCGATCTCGAACACCAGATCCGCCCGCGGCGGGATCGAGGGCGGAGCCCCGCGCTCGCCGTAGCCCATGCGGTACGGGATCTCCAGCCGCCGCTTGCCGCCGACGCGCATGCCCGGGATGCCCTCCTGCCAGCCCTGGATGAGGTTCGGCAGGGGGAACTCGATGGGCTCCCCGCGGTCGTAGCTGGAGTCGAACTGGCGCCCGTCGGTGAGCGTGCCCTTGTAGTGCACCCTGACCGTCGCGCCGGAGGGACACTCTGCCCCCTCGCCGACCTCGACATCCTCGACCACGAGGCCGCCGGGAAGCTCCTGTCGCTCGCTCATCGCTCTCTCCTTCAGAATCTGGCGCTGCGGCCAGAGGGTTCCCCTCAGCGGGTTGAAACAGGTTGAAACCGGGTTGAAATCGGGCGCGCTCGAGGCCCGCGTCACTCGACGCCGAGCATCTCGATCACGAACACCAGATCGGAACGTTCAGGGATGCGCGGCGGCCGGCCGCGCTCGCCGTATGCCATCTGGTAGGGAATGTGCAGCCGGCGCTTGCCGCCGACGCGCATGCCCGGAATGCCCTTCTGCCAGCCCTCGATCAACGCCCCGAGCGGGAAGGTCGCCGGCGCGCCGTCATCGTAGCTGGAGTCGAAGGGTGTGCCATCCGTGAGCCGCCCGTCATAGTGGATCGTCACGGTTGCCCCCGGCGGGACCTCCTCCCCCTCGCCGATCACCAGATCTTCGACGATCAGCCCGCCCTCGAGTTCCTGACGCGCGACCACTTCTTCGTCGTCAGCCTCGCCGCCGGCGCCGCCGGCGCCGGGGGAGGCGGTGGTGTCGGCACGACCCTCGCCCGGGGCAGTTGCCGATTCGGGGGCGGTTTCGGGCGCTGTCGCGCTGGTTTCCGGGGCGTCCGGCTCCTCGGACCGTTCCGTGCAGCATCCGAGCAGGATGGCGCTGCAGGCGAGCACGAGGGCCGGAACTGGTGTTTGCGTCATGGCCCATGCTACGCCCGGCGCTGACGGGCGGGATCGAGGCGGGCCTCGACCACCGTTGGGGATCCGGTCGTCTCCATACAGTCGTGCGATGGCTTCGACGCCCGTTCTCGCGATCACCGTCGGCGATCCGCTCGGCATCGGGCCGGAGGTGACGCTCAGCGCGCTGGCCGACCGGGCCGTCGCCAGCGCTGCCCGGTGGCGGATCTATGGCCCCCGGGCGCTCCTCGGCGATCAGGGGCGCCAGTGGCCCGATGCGCAGGCCGAACTGCAGGCGCCGATCGCGGTGGTCGAGCCCGCGAGCGGGTTTCCGCTGCCGCATGGCCCGGCGCGGGCGACGGGGGAGGGGGGCGCCCTGTCGTTCGACCTCGTGGACCGCGCGATCACAGATGCCCGGCTCGATCCCGCTGATCCTGCCCATCTTGACGGGCTGGTGACGGCCCCCATCAGCAAGGAGGCCTGGCAACTCGCGGGGCACGCCTTTGCAGGCCACACCGACCTGCTGGATGCCCGCTTCGCGCCCCCGGGAGCCGCCGGCGCGCGCGCAGTCATGATGTTCGTCAGCGAGAAGCTCCGCGTCGCCCTCGTCACCACGCACATCCCGCTGGCGCGGGTCCCCGGCGCCATCTCCACAGCGCGGATCCTCGAAGTTGCCCAGCTTGCCGCGGCAGCCTGCCAGCAACTCGGCATCGCATCCCCCCGCATCGCGATCTGCGGGCTGAACCCGCACGCGGGCGAGGCTGGGATGCTCGGCGATGAGGACGACCGCGTGATCCGCCCGGCGGTGGAGCGCGCGCGCGCCGAGGGGCTGCTCGCCACCGGGCCGCACCCCGGGGACACGATCTACCGGGCGGCGGTCCGCGGCGAGCACGACCTGGTGATCGCGATGTACCACGATCAGGGCCTCATCCCCGTGAAGCTGCTCGCGTTCGAGTCGGCGGTGAACGTAACGCTGGGTCTGCCGACGGTCCGCACGAGCCCGGACCACGGCACGGCGTGGGACATCGCTGGCAAGGGCGTCGCCGACGCCGGCAGCATGCGGGCGGCCTGCCTGCTGGCAGCGAGGCTGGCCGACGGGGATCAGCGGTAAGATTGCCGCCGGGCGGCGGCCTTGTGGGTTGGCTTCCGGCGAGAGGAGAGGACTTATGTTTCAGCGGCGTCTTGCGGTCGTCGTAGCGGCTCTTTCGCTGAGCGGGGCAGCGTCCGCCCAGCAGCAGGTCCTGCGCGACGTGGTTCCCGGAACGGGCGTGTGGAACACCATTGCCGACGGTGGGTTTGAAGCTGGCACGATGACGGGCTGGGGCGGCGCATCCTTCTTCTTCAGCGCGACGGATGCCGAGTCATTCGCCGGCGACTTCAGCGCTGTCACGATGACGCCCTTTGCCAGCTCCGGGCCGGGCTACGGCGCCACCTCGGCGCCCATCGCCGTGACACCGGGAGAAACCTACATCCTGAGCGGCGCCATGCATGCCGATGGCATCATCGCAGGGGCGATCTACATTGATATGAATGACATTTCAGGAGAAGCCAGCCTGGTCGCATGCACCGGCCCTGGCATCACCGGATGGCAGTTCGGCTGGGCGCGATGGACGGCCGACCGCAGCAGCATCACGATCCGTATCGTGCGCGATGGCACGCGCGAGATTTCCGATGCTGGCTACTTCGATGAGATTGCGCTGACGCCGGAGGCGGACTTCGTCCCCCCCGAATCCACCTACTCCTGCTACGCCGACTGCGACGCCAGCGCCTGCCCGGGCCAACTCGACTTCTTCGATTTCTTGTGCTTCCAGAACGCGTTCGCAAGCGGGGAGCCTTACGCCGACTGCGACGACAGCGGCGCTCTGGATTTCTTCGACTTCCTCTGCTATCAGAACGCGTTCAGCTTCGGCTGCCCGTAGCGCGGGCCATGGTCGAGTCGGAGTAAGCCTCTGCAGCGCGCGGTCGACCAGAGCCGCGGGGCCAGCCTCCGCACTGCGCCGAGCGCACATTGCGCGGAAGCGCCGGAGCGCGCCGGGGCGTCCCTCCTGCCCGAACCGCCGACCGCTCAGAGCAGCGGTCGGTGGCGCCTATCGGTGGTACAGTCGGTGGCACGGGGGCGCCCTACCATCGCGGCCGCACAGTGCCCGGCGCCTCCCCATGACCCAGCGCGACCATAACCACGATTTCATCCACCATCCCCTGCGCGCGATGCTCGTGGTCGCTGCGCCGACGGTGGTGACCATGACCAGCTACACGGTGATGCAGTTCATCGACGGGCTGATGGTGGCGCGGATCGGGCCCGACCGGGTCTACATCGCCGCCCAGGGCAACGGCGGCATGGTCGTCTGGCTGGCGATGTCGATCGCGCTGGGGCTGATGACGGTGGTGAACACGTGGGTGGCGCAGAATCTCGGCGCCGGGCGGCCCGAGCGCGGCGCAGCCTACGGATGGACCGCCCTGTGGCTGAGCGGCGGGTTCGCGCTGGCGATGCTCCCGATGGCCGCGATCCTCCCCGCCGCTTTCAGCGGCATGGGGCATCCGCCGGAACTCGTCGAGATGGAGACGACGTACGCGCGGATCCTGATCTCCGGCGCCTTCTTCACGATGGCCGCCCGCGGCATCGCCCACTACTTCTACGGCATGCACATGCCCATGACCGTCATGGTCGCCGCCCTCGTCGGCAACATCGTCAACATCATCGGCAACGCGCTGCTGATCTTCGGGGCCGAGGGCCCGCCCGAGAGCGTGCCCTTCGCCGGCGTGTTCCAGGCGGTGGCGGCAGCGCTGGATCTGCCCGCGATGGGCGTGGGCGGCGCCGCGCTGGGCACCGTCATCGGCTCGGGTGTCGAGTTGAGCATCCCGCTGGTGCTGTTTCTGTCGCCGCGGATGCACGCGCGGTTTCACACGCGGACACCGTGGCGCCCGGCGTGGGGGCCCTTCCGCGATGTCCTGCGGCTCGGGTGGCCCGGCGCCCTGATGTTCGTGAACGAGATGATCTGCTGGGGCGCCCTCATGGTCTGGCTGGTCCCGATGGC
>CAYMJK010000528.1:0-8045 GCA_964390535.1 uncultured Phycisphaeraceae bacterium
CCGGGCGGCCGGGCGGCTGCACGAGGCGGCCCGAGCCGGCGAGCCGATCGTCATCTACGGCGACTATGACGTAGATGGCGTGACGGCCACGGCGATCCTGCACCACATCCTCATGGCTGTGGCGCCCGGCGCGCGGATCACGACGTACGTCCCACACCGCGTCGAGGAGGGGTACGGACTGAACCCGGGGGCGATCCGGGCGCTGGCCGAGGGCGGGGCGCGGGTGATCGTGTCGGTGGACTGCGGCGTGACGGCGACGGAGGAGGCGCGGCTTGCGCGCGCGCTGGGCGTCGATCTCATCATCACCGATCATCACAACCCGCCGGAGGCAATGGCGGACATGCCCGAGGCGTGGGCGGTAGTGCACCCGCGCCGGCCGGATTCGACGTATCCGTTCGGGGAACTCTGCGGCGCCGGGGTGGCGTACAAGCTCGCCTGGCGGATCGCGACGATCGCTTCCGGCGCCGAGCGCGTGCGCGACGACCTGCGGGACTGCCTGATCAATCTGCTGGCGCTGGCGGCGCTGGGGACGATCGCTGATGTCGTGCCGCTGGTCGGGGAGAACCGGATCATCGCCCGCTTCGGCCTGGCGCGCATCAAGACGTCGCCGCTCGTCGGCCTGCGGGCGCTGGTGCGCGCGAGCAACCTGGATGGCGAGGAGATCGATTCGGAGCGGGCGGGCTTCCTGCTGGCGCCGCGGCTGAACGCGTGCGGGCGGATGAGCCACGCGGCGGACGCCATCGAGCTGTTCACCACGGCGGACGAGGCGCGGGCGCTGCACATCGCCGGCGATCTCAACCGCCTGAACGCGCGCCGGCAGGCGACCGAGCGGACGATGGTCGAGCAGGCCTGCACGATGGCCGAGGCCGCGGGCATGACTGGCGCCGATCAGCGGGCCATCGTGCTCGCCCATCCGGACTGGGCGCCGGGCGTGGTCGGGATCGCGGCGAGCCGGCTGGTCGATCGCTTCTGCCGACCGGTGATCCTGATGCAGGCGCGCGAGGATGTGTGCGCCGGCTCGGGGCGGTCGATCGACGGGTTCAACCTGCACGGGGCGCTGTCGGAGTGCGCCGATCTGCTGGACGCGTTCGGCGGGCATGACATGGCCGCGGGGCTGAAGCTGGCGCCGGAGCGGCTGGAGGCGTTCACCGCGCGCTTTGTCGAGATCGCCAGCGCCCGTCTGGCGCCGGAGGATCTCATCCCCGCCTGCCGCGTGGACACGGACGCGACGCTGGCGGAACTGAGCGTGGAGGCTGCCCGGCAGTTCGCGCAGCTCGCGCCGTTCGGGCGCGGCAACGCGCAGGCGCGGATCCGCTTGACGGGGCTACAACTCGCGGCGCCGCCGGAGCGCTTCGGGCGCACGGGCGATCACCTGTCGCTGCGCATCAGCGATGGGAAGCGGCAGGTGCGCTGCGTGGGGTGGAAGTGGGCCGGCCGGGCGCCGGCCATGTCGCGCGGGACGCGGATCGAGGCGGTGGTGTCGCCGAAGCTGTCGGAGTGGGGCGGCGTAACGCGGGTGGAGCCGGTGCTCGTGGACCTGCGGGTTGTCGCATGAGGCCGAGAAAAAAACAGGCGACCGCCGGAGCGGTCGCCTGCCCTCCCGTGATTGTTCAGTCGGTCAGTTGCCGCTGTCGGGCACCGTGACCACGGTCTCCTGCGGCAGGCTGCCGAGCAGGGCCTGGATCTCCTGGCTCTGCGGCTGCTCGGCCGCGGCGGTGGTGAAGGCCTCGCGAGCGACGCCGTACTGCTCCAGCTTCCGGGCGACCAGGCCCTTGAGCACCAGCGGCGCCGTGTCATCCTGCCGGAATTCGCACGCCTTGCTCAGGCTGCTGAGCGCCCCTTCCAGGTCGCCGCGGTTGCGCTGGTAGAGCGCCAGCAGCGTGTACCCCTCGGACCGGTTCGGCGCCAGGGCGATAGCCCGGCTGGCGCTGGTGCGCAGGCGGGCCTGATCCTGGATGATGTAGGCGACGTGGCCGAGCTGGATCCAGGCCTCCAGGTCCTTGCCGCCCTCATCGCTCTCGGTGAGCTGCGTCAGGGCGTCGCGGGCCTCGATCGGGCGATCCAGCTCCACCAGGCAGCGGGCCCGCATGTGCAGCAGGTCGCGCCGCTCCTGGAAGCCTTCCTTCTGGAGCAACTGGCCGAGGTTGTACTCCGCCTCGGCGTACCGGCCGGTGGCGATCTCGGCCCGGGCCAGATCCTCGACGACGCTGGTGTCCTCGGGCGCGATGTAGCGGGCCTCGGTGAAGAGCGTGACGGCCTGCTCGGGATCGCTGTTGAGCAGGGCGATGTGGCCGAGCGTCTGGCGGACGCCGGCGCTGTATTCGAAGTCGCTCTTGCGAGCCAGCAGGAACTGCTCGGCCTCGGCGGTGGCGCCGGTGTCGATCATCATCTCCGCCGCGGCGATCGCGTACATCGCCTTGGTCGGCTCGAGCTCGGATGCGCGGGCGTAGCGCTCGGCCGCGGCCGCGGGGTCGCCGATGCGCTCGTGGGCCACGCCGAGGAAGTACTGGGCGTCGATGTTGCTCTGATCCAGCGACTCGGCCGTCTGCAGGGCGGCGATGGCGCCCTCCATGTTCCCCATCTCCATGAGGATGCGTCCGCGGAGCACGTGGCTCTTGGGCACGCTGGGGTTCAGCTCGATCGAGTGATCGACCGACTTCAGCGCCTTGGTCAGGTCGCCGGCGAGGAACGCCTGGCGGGCCATGTCCCACTCGGTGGCGCTCTTCATCACCGACATCTTCTGCTGGGCGGAGTTCAGGTGCGCCTGGGTGCTCTTGCCGTGGCCGCCGAAGCAGCCGAGGCCCGCGGCGGCCATCAGCATCGAGGCGCAGGTGGCGGTCGAGATTCGGGCGGCGGACCGGGTCATCTGGGTGGACATCTGTGGGTTTCCTTGTCGAGGGGCGTTGTCAAGCGACGCGCCAGCGGGTTCACATCATCGTGGGCTCGCGCGCCGGCGCCGCCCCTACCTCATCAATCGGCGATTCGGACGCCTCGCTTGGGCTGCTCCGCGGATCGTCCTTCCAGTCGGCGGGCTTCTGAAAACCCTCGGAGGCGCCCTCGCGGGCGGATCGCGGTGTGATCAGGCGGCTCGGCTCCATCCAGCTCAGGTTCCCGAGGACCGCCCGCGTCGCGAGTTGGGCCTCGATCTCCTGCTCGGCCGAGGTGAAGACGGCGTCCCCGAAGCCCGCGTCGGTCGTTGACGCAGGATCCTCCTCGCCGGGCCCCGCCTGGGTGACGCTGGCGCCGGCCGGCGCGCTCTGGCCCGTCGCGGGGGTCTCGGCCCCGGGCGCCTCGGCCGTTGCAACCCGGCTCACACGCACCAGCCGGCCATCATCTTGGTAGGAGTACCCGTTCACTTCGAGGATCGCCATCAGCGCATCCTCGAAGCTCACGCTGTACAGCGTCGCCGTGATCGGTTCGTCGGCGCCGGTGGGCGCCACGATGTTGCGCCGGAACTTTGCGCCGAGGTCCGCGAGCACATCCTTGAGCGGCGTGTCCTTGTACTCGAGGTCCAGGGCCGTCGGCGCCGCGGGCGCCGCCTGTGCCTGGGGGGCCGCCTGCTCGGGCTGAGGCGCCGGCGGCGCGACAGCTGCGCCCGCCTGCTGGCTCAGCGCCGCCGGCTTCGACGCCGCGGCGGCGGCCATCATCTCCTCGCGGGCGACGTCGCCCAGAGGACTGCCGGAGACCGACTCGAGCTCCGGAGCCGTGAAGCGCCGCTCGGCCACATGGGTCGCCGCATCGGTCGGGTCGGTCCCGTCGTCGACGAACGCGGGCTCGGCGCCTGCGCTCGCCTGCGCCGGCCCCGTGGCCGGCGCATCGCCGTCAAAAGGGCGCGCCCCCGGGGCCTCCCCCCCCCCGGCCGACGCCCCTTCGAACTCATCGGGAACCTCGGTCACGACGCCCGGCTGCGGCGTGGACTGGCCGGACTGGCTCGGCTGCGACTCGGACTTGCCGCTCTGGCTCGGCTTCGCGGGCGCTGCAGAGGCGGCGGCGCCACGGGTCGGCTGCGTGCGGTGCTCGTCGTCGGGCCGCCCCATGGCGTGCTCGAGATCGGCCTCGACCTCGGCGTTGACGATCTCCTCGAGCAGACTGCGGTCCGGCCACTGCGTGACGTTGCCGCCCAGCGACTCGAGCATTTCATAGGCGTCGGGCTGGAAGGGGTTGAGCCCCAGCGAGCGGCGCACCCGGTACTGGGCCTGCTTCACCTTGCCCTCGTCGGCCAGGCGGCGGGCGTCCACCAGCAACTGCGAGGAGCGCTTCTCCCGGCTCCAGGGGAGCAGACCCTCACGGGCGCCGGTGCGGGCGTGATCCACGAACTCCATGCCGCGCTGGGCCTGCTCGACCAGGATCTGGTCGTTGACGATCGACGGGGTCACCATGAAGATGATCTCCTGCCGGTCGGTCCGGTCGTCGTTGCCGCGGAAGGCAGCCCCGACGATCGGGATGTCACCCAGGAAGGGGACCTGGCGCCGGTTGGCGGTCGTGCTCTCGCGGAACAGGCCGCCGAGCACGATTGTCTGGCCGTCGCGCACCATCACGTTGGCGACGATCTCGTTGGTGATCTCGTCGGGAATGGTGACGGTGCCGCCAGTGGTGTCGGTGCTGGAGCGGATGACCGCTTCCGACACCTGCGGCTTCAGCTCCATCCGGATCATGCCGTCGCGAGAGACGAACGGACGCAGGTAGAGCTGGGTGCCCGTGTCGAGGAACTCGACGGACTGGGTCGAGGACGTATCGGTGGTGGTCGTGCTCAGGTAGCCGACCTTGCGGCCCACGAGGACGCGGGCGGGCTGGCGGTTGAGGGTCAGCAGCTTCGGCCGCGACAGGACGACGGTGTCGGTCACCTCGTCGAGCATCCGCAGGAAGACGGCGAAGTCACCGGAGACGACGCCGGCCTTGAAGGTGGCCGGGCCCTTGGTGTTGCCGGGGGTCGAAGTCCCCACCGAGCCGTACCCTTCGCTGGGCACCAGGACTTCCGTGCCCTCCACTGTCTCGCCCACGCCGTTGATCAGCGCGTCGGCGGCCTCAAGCGGCCCGCCGACGCCGGCGAAGTCGGCGAAATCGATGCTGCCGAGGATCGAGAAGTCGACGCCAAAGGCGTTCGCCTCGGTCACCTGGCTCTGGAGGATGGTCGCCTCGACGAGCACCTGGCTCGGCCGGGTGTCGATCTCCCCGATTAGGCTGCTGATCTGGCCGACGTTCTCCTCGAAGTCGATCACGACGATCATGGCGGAGAGGGCGTAGTTGTCGGCGCCCACCGGGCCGTTGCCCGGGATGCTGAACTCTTCGGTCTGGCCGGGCGTCTTGATCTGCCCGGTGTCCGACAGGAAGGGGGTGGCGAACTCGGCCGCGTCGACCGCGTTCAGGTAGTCCAGGTGAATCACCTGGCTGACGCGCTTGCGGTTGGCCTGCTCGATGGCGATCAGCTCATCGACGGTGTAGACATAGATGAAGTTTCCCTCCTCGATGTAGCCGTAGCCGTTGACGTGGAGGATGGCGTCCAGCGCCTCATAGAAGGTAACGCCGTAGAGCGTCGCCGTGATCGACGCGCTGACGCTCTGGCTGGTGATGATGTTCTTCTGCGTCTGCAGCGAGAGCATCTGCAGCACGCTCGCCAGATCCTCGTCGGCGACGTGGAGGTCAACGATGTTGTGCTCATTGACCGTCACCGTCCCGTCGAGGTTCAGCGACTGCTGGCTGAGCGGGTCGCGGATGGGGTCTTCCCCCTGCTCGCCCTGACCGGACATGATCTGTCCGCTCTGCCCGCCGAGCTTGAACGGATCGTCCTGCGCCAGGCCGGCGGGCGCGCCGGCCAGCAGGGCGAGGGCCGTCGTGAGACCGATTGTCTGCCGGGTCGCGTGATCGCGAAGCCACTGCGTTGCCATTGCGAGCCCTTTGTCAAACGAACGTTGTGGTTCGAAAATTGCCTTCCGACTCCCCCCTGACACCGCCCGGCCCACGCTCGAATGGCCGGCGCATCAGGGTGACGTGACTGTTTCGACGCTTCCGGATGCGTACTTTGCGACAACTCTCCGGCCACGGGCCGGGTGCGCAGCGTGCGGTGAGTTTTCCGGTTGTGCGGCGTGGGGGGGAGGGGAGACCCGTGATCAGGGACCCGAGATCAGAGACAGATCAGAGAGCGCAGATCACGGAGAGATATCGGAGGTCAGCGGCCAATGGCCGATGCGAGGTCCACAGGCTCGATGGCCGCGGCCTCTCTGATCTCGATTCCCTGTTCTCTGATCTCTTCCGGGCTCGCCACCTCGGCGTAGGCGATCCTGGGGATCCCGGTGACCAGACGCAGCTTCACCCAGATCAGCGGGCTGGAGGCCAGAGCCATGATGAGCAGGCCCCGCAGGGCCCGGCGCCGGATGGCGCGGGCATCATCGACACCGAGGCTGGAAGGGGAAACCGGGTCGCCGGAGCTGCGCATCTTCGCCCTTTCGCTGGGGCGGCGCCGTGATCGGCGCCACTCCCAGTCTACCACAGGGCTGAGACGATGCGAGCTTTTTGTGTCAGGGGGTGATGTTCGTGACGGTGACGCGGCCCGTGTAGGCCTCCACATCCACCTGGAAGACCGATTCGGCGCCGGTTATCTGGACGAAGCCGCCAGAGCTGGCCGTCTCCGAATCCGGCGCCTGCACCGGGCCGCCGAGCTCGTCGAAGACCAGCACGTTGCCCCCTTCGAAGTCCACCGCCGAGAGCTGGGCCCCACCCATCTTCTCGGTATCGATCGTGATGTCGTACCGCTCGCCCGGCTCGGAGGGGTTGAAGATGGCGTCGGTCGCCGGGTCCACGGTCGGCCCGTTGACCTCGCAGACGACGTAGCGGTTCTCCGCCGGGAGGAACACGATCGCCCGCCGCGCCTGATACGCCAGGGCATCCGACTGGGCGAAGGTGATGTCGGCGACGATCTGCCGGGCCGCCGACTGGATCCGGAGCACCCCGGTGGAGCCCATCGAGGGGATCACCATCGCGGCGGCCAGGCCGAGCACGGTGATGACGACGAGCACTTCAACCAGGGTGTAGCCGCGCAGGCGAGGCATCGCAACTCCAGTCGGACGGCGCCTCCGGCGGCGACATCCATTCGGTCCCGGCCTCAGTTGGCCGTTCCACCCTCGAGCCGCACGCGCGGCATCTCGGTCACCTTGACGTTGATGCCGGCGCGCACCGTCTTGTCCAGTCGGTCCACACGCTCGCTGAGCGACTTCAGTTCACTGATCATGAGCTTGCGCTGCTGGGCGGCACTGACCATGTTCTCCCCCGGGCCCGACTGGGCCTGGGCCTCGGCGCCGACGCTGCCGAGCCCGCTGCCGGGCGTCGTCGCCCGATCGACCAGATTGAGCGCGAGCAGGCCCGCGATGACCGTGAGCATCAGGTTCGAATAGCTGCGCTTGCGCATGGCCGGTTCCTTTCCAGAGGCGTCTTGCCTGATCAGCATCGGCGATTCCCCGAGCCCGCCGCTGGTCCGGCCTGTCGCGATGCGCCCGCCGGCGCCGGTTGTGCCGGCTGGGGGCTCTGTGTCATGGTCACGGGGCGATTGCCCCGCCGCCGCGGTCACTTGTCGTAGGGCATGTCCAGGGCGTCATACCCGCCGGCCCAGATGTCGCCGGTGGCGGGGTCGTAGATCCAGCCGTGGACCTCCTGGAAGGCGACGTCCGGCGCCACGCCGAAGACGACCTCACGCCCGGTGGCGCGGCCCACCCAGGCGTTGATCGGCGGGCTCTTGAGGTACTCGGCGCTGACCAGGCCGCCCCAGGTGCCGTCGCCCTCGACCACATCCGGAAGCGAACTTTCCCGGGCCTGGTACGCGACGATAGCCCGGCGCAGCTTGCCAAGCTCGGTGATCGTGGCGCTCTCGGCGGCGCTGTCCGCCGCGTTCACGATGCTCGGCACGACGATCGCCGCCAGGATGCCGAGGATGATCACGACGATCAGGATTTCCACCAGCGTGAATGCGCGACGCATGGTTCACTCCTTCCACTCCGCCCGGGCATGATCCCCGGAGCCGGCAATCCAATCCTCCCAAACGAAGGCGGCCGAGC
>CAYMJK010000529.1:0-7392 GCA_964390535.1 uncultured Phycisphaeraceae bacterium
GCGATCGGCGCCATCCGCGACTCGGTCGCGCTCGCACAGAATGCCGAGGGGCTCACCGGCGCCATCGTCGCCGGCTTCGACGCCGCCAACCGCGCCATCATGGACCTGCGCGTCGGCGCCGGCGCCACACTCAGCGTTGTCGAAATCCAGGACGGCTGCGCCAGGCCATATCACGCCGGCGACTCCATGATCCTCATCACCGGCCAGCGCGGCCGGCGCAAGCTCGAGACCATCGCCCACGGCCCCGTGGCCTACGCCGTCGAGGCGGGCATGCTCACCGAGGAGGAGGCGATCATCCACGTGGATCGCAGCGTCATCTCCAACGTCGTCGGCGCCGAGGACATGCGCGTCGAGATCGGCCCGCCGGTCGCCTTGGCGCCGCGCGACACGCTTATCATCGCCAGCGACGGCCTCAGCGACAACATGTACGCCCACGAGATCGTCGAGGCCGTCCGCGCCGGCCCACTGACACGCGCCGCCGACGCCCTGGTCGCCCGCTGCGAGCAGCGCATGGCCAGCGAGGACGCCACCAAGCCCGGCCACCCCGACGACCTCACCTTCATCCTCCTCCGCGGGGGGTGATCGCATCGGCATCTTCGGATGCGCATCGTGCAACAGCGCTGCCGCTGCGTGCCGGCGCTCCGACCGCCCGGCAGCCCGACCATGGTCGGCGCGGGCGCCGACAGCCATCGGGGCCGCCATTGCAGCGGCGCCTCGGCCCTACAATCGCCCGTGACGAGCGCCTCCCGGTATTCGGCCGACCTCCTCCAGCGTATGGTGAACGCTGTGGAACAGGTTCGCCGCCGTCTGCTGCTCGCCGCAGGCGCCCTGCACTCGGGCGGGGTCCCCTATTCCGTCGTCGGCGGCAACGCGATCGCGGCATGGGTCGCGACGGTCGATGAGGCGGCCGCCCGCAACACGCAGGATGTCGACATCCTGATCCGGCGGGACGATTTCGCGAAGGCCAAGGCCGCCCTCGAGGCCGCTGGGTTCGTCTATCGCCGCGCCAGTGGCCTCGACGTCTTCCTCGACCACGCCGCGGCCAGCCCGCGCCAGGCCGTGCATCTGGTCTTCGCGCGCGAGACGGTCCGACCGGGCGAGCTGGCGCCGAACCCGGATGTGGATGAGTCGGAAACGCTGGGCGGCTTCCGCGTGGCTGCCCTGGATGCCCTCGTGCGGATCAAGCTGACGGCGTTTCGGGATAAGGATCGCACGCATCTGCGTGATCTCATCGGCGTGGGTCTGGTCGACCAATCCTGGACCGCTCGGTTGACGCCCGGCCTTGCGCAGCGCCTGCAGGGTCTGCTGGACACGCCCGACGGTTGATCAGCGCCGCCGCCGTTTACCCTGTCAGCCGTACCGGCTCAGCCACGCCACCACCTGCGGCTGACGGCGGTTGATCTGCAGCGAACGCTTCAGCGCGCTCACCGCCTCCTCCAGCGCCTCGCGGTCCGACCGCTGGCTGAACTCGTACCGGTTCAGGAGGCAGACCCCCACCCCGTTCCACGCCGGGTAGTAGTCCTCGTTCAGCCGCACAGCCGTCCGGAACGCCGCCAGGGCGTCCTCGTACCGGCGCAGCTTGAAGTTCGCGTATCCCAGCCGCTCCCATGCCGCGGCGCTCGGCTCGCGCGTCACCAGCTCGGTCAGGGCGTTGCGCATCTCCTCGTGCCGCCCCGTGTGCCGCAGGCTCTCGGCGAGGTTCAGCAGCAATTCCGGCGTGATGGGGTCCATCAGCTCCGCCGCCTGCTGATACTCGATCACCGCCGCCTCGTGCCGGCCCAGCGCCGCGTACACCCCGCCCAGGTTCGTCCGCGCTGCCGCTGCCCGGCCGTCGATCTGCACCGCCCGCTGCGCGTAGATGAGCGCCTGCTCCGGCTCCTCCGCCTGCAGATACGCCGTCGCGATGTTCAAATTCACGTCGAAGTCGGTCGGCCGGATCTGCAGGGCCCGGATGTACGCCCCGATGGCATCCGTGATCCGGTCCAGAAGCTGCAGTGCCAGCCCGTGGTTGAACTGGGCCTCGAAGCTTCCCGGCTGCTGCTGGGCCGCCGTCGCAAAGGCCTGCTCGGCGCCGGCGTAGTCGCCCTCTTCGAGCTGGGCCTTCCCCAGCCCCACCCGCGCTGTGATCAGCAGCGGGTTGGCCGCCAGGGCCCGCTCGAACTCCCGCTGGGCCTCCTCCAGCCGGCGCTGGCTCAGCAGGGCCAGCCCGTTGCGGGTGGCATCCTCCGCGGCGATCCGTTCCCGCGACTCCGCCGCCGCCCGCTCCTTGCCGCCCCCCCCGCCCCAGCACCCACCGGCCGCCAGCAGCCCTACCAGCGCAGCCGCGGCAAGGCACAGGGACACCCCGGGTCTGGGCCGGAGCCGGTCTGTGGGGTGGGAACGCATCGGGTAGGGGAGCAATCGACTGGGCGGGAGCGCCACTGAAACGCATCCCGGCCCCGGGTGGTTCGGGTTGCGGTGCAACATCGTCACTTTCGGCGTGCAGGTTTATCGGCCTTGGCAGTTTCCATCAGCCGGCGGAGCCGGGCCACGTTGATCAGGTCCATCGGGGTTCCCGCCGGGGTGTCCTCCTTCGGGGTCTCCAGAATCTTCGGGACATCGCGAAGCTCCGGCCGGTTCACCACCGCCCGGAACCCGCTGGCCGCCAGCCGCCGGGCCGTCGGGCGCCGGCTCGGGCCGCCGATTGTTCCCGCGCCGATGTGGGCGTGCCGGTCCCGGCGGCTCCCCGCCGGGACTTTCGAGTCGTTCATGTGGACGACCCGCATGTTTTTCATGCCGCAGATCCCGGCCCACTGCTCCAGCGCCCCCTCTGCCCCCGCCACGGTCGAGAGGTCATACCCCCCCGCGTGGGCGTGGCAGGTGTCGAAGCAGAAGCCGATCCGCTCCGGCTCGCCCGTCGCCTCGCAGATCCGGCCGCGGATGCGGGCCAACTCCTCGAACGCGCGCCCCAGCGTGCTCCCCCCGCCCACGGTGTTCTCCAGGCACGAGATCGTGGTGGAGCCGCGGGTCTCGCGCAGCAGCCGCCGGTAGGCCTCCGCGATCCGCCCGATCCCCGCCTCCGCCGTCGAAGTTGTGGAGGCGCCGGGATGATGCACCAGATAGCGGATCCCCAGCGCCTCGCACCGCTCGATCTCGATCCGCATGAGATCCACCGATTTTTCCCACAGGGCGTCATCCGGGCTGGCGAGGTTGATCAGGTACGACGCGTGGGCCACGGTCCGCCCGCCCCATCCGAGCCGATTCACCTCCGCGGCCCAGTCCGCGATGGCGCCCGCCTCCAGCGGCCGGACCTTCCACTGCTGCTGATTCTTCGTAAAAACCTGCACCGTCTCCATCCCCAGGCGCTCCGCCTCCAGCAGAGCCCGGTGCATTCCGCCGGCGATGGAGAGGTGGCTTCCGAACACGGGCGGGAGTTTACGGCGCGGACGGCCGGATCGCCGACATAGCAGTGGGCGCGACCCGGGCGCAGGTTTTGCGCACGCGCCGAAAGCCCGATCAGGGAGCGATTGCTGACCGCCCGGATCATCATTCTGAGCCTTTTCGCCGCAGCCGTGCTTGCGGCCGGCGGCTGCGCCAGCAAGCGGCAGGCGGTGGTCACCCTGCGCTTCGAGAACGTCCGCCAGTTCACCGGCGAGGATGGCCCCACGGCCGACGAGTGGAAGCGCATCTCCCCCATCGTGATGAAGCGTCACGTCCGCCGCAACCGCTTCGGCCTCGAGCCGGAGGTCATCCCGACCCCCCTGCCCGACCCGCCCCCCGGCATCAGGCTCTTCGATTACACGGCCACCATCGTCGTCGCCGACCTTCGCGAACTCGGCCATCTGCAGCGCGAGCTCGCGAAGCTTCAGGGCCAGCGCTTCGCCCCCGGCCGCCGCTTCCACCTCGCCCTCGACTCCGTCGATCTCCGCTACAGCGGCTCGTACGTGCAGGCGAGCGTCACCCGCGCCATCAGCGGCCGCACCCGCCCCGGCGCCATCGTCTACATCTTCGATCGCCCCGGCGAGCCGCGCGTCGTCGCGGCCAGCGAGACCGGGGCGTGGTCCACGCCCGTCACCATCGCCCCCGGCCAGCAGTACATCCGCGGCTTCAGCGTGCTCCGGGGGCGCGAGAAGAGCGTCGCGGCCCGCAAGCACTTCCGCGTGGACGTCTTCACCGGCGCCCACCAGGAACTCACCGCCGACGAGTTCGCCAGCAGCGGCCCGAGCCTCGCCGGCCGCGTCGGCGAGTTCGTCGGCGGGATCTTCAACTAGAATCGGAGGTTTTTGGTCCCTTCTGCTCGAGGGGGAGCGTACAGAGGGAACCACGAAATGGCGGTGATTGACTGCAGGAGTCGCGTGCTCGCCATCTGACTTGAGGTTGACTCCCGGCGCCCCTACGCTGCGGCCTGTCCAGCTCCTCATGTCAGATCCGGTTTCGTGCCAAGCACAGGACGTGCAACATGATCGCCAAGCCCCTCGTCGCAGGTTTGTCGCTGCTGTGTCTCGTCGGATGCATCAATCGTGGACCCATGCCGCCAAAGCCATGCGGCGATCCGGCGATCTGCCTGAAGTTCAGAATGGACGGCGATTGGTGCTGCGAAGGCGACGGCGGCGTATACTTCAAGTGGACTGTCTATAACGACAACCCCGACAAAGCGATTCAAGCGGTGATTGTCGCGGAGCGTCAGACCGCAGGCGGCGGCTGGGTCGTCGAGGATGCCGTTTTCTACGAAGAGATTCTTCCGAAGAAGGCGATCCAACTCGACTGTTCGCGGCTCGATGAGGGTGGCTGCGAATATGGAAGGCGATACTCCGCATGGAACCCCTGCTTCGTCGACGATCCGGAATGCGTCCAGCCGCAGCTTCCCGCTGATCCGCCGCAGCCGCCGGCGGCCACGTGCGCCGAGTTTGATTACTCGCTGTTTCCGTGGGAGCAGCAGGTAGCTCTCCGAGAGCTCTTTGCTGCGGTTCACCAAAGGCGGCCGCCGGCTCAGTTGAATCAGGGGGTTTTCGAAGGCATTTTCGGCGCTGGCGGCGATCTGTGCTCGAATCGGACGACATCACTCGACGGCGATGCGGGTCGGACGCTTCTCACCAGCATGGGCGATAGTTGCACGGTCGGATCGGAGTTGCCGAGGGCCATGCCCATCGGTGCAACCGGTAAGTCCACTCGCGTCTTCTGGGTCTCTTTGAGCAGCGTGGTGGAGGGCGAGGTGACACGAGCAGGCAATCTCAAGTCGATGGTCACGTTCAGGGACGCCCCTCACGCTATCCGAATTGAAATGGCGATCGATGGAGAGCCCGATGAGTACCAGACCGATTTCCTCCGTGGCATCGTCGCTGAGGCGCAGCCCCCTGGAAGTAATCGCGGCTCATTGACGGCATTTGGTGAACACATCTGTGTCACCATCGCGGACATCCCGATCGAGTAGTGAATCCGCGAGAATAGGTAATTCGAATCAGCACTCCCGGCGATGTTATGGCGGTCGTGCTTGTTGTTGGAGCATCTGCCACATGGCATCGCGTCAGCGTGCCGCATGTTCATTC
This sequence comes from uncultured Phycisphaeraceae bacterium, assembly GCA_964390535.1. GTDB lineage: Bacteria > Planctomycetota > Phycisphaerae > Phycisphaerales > UBA1924 > CAYMJK01. Next base: position 5,526 of record CAYMJK010000529.1, read on the forward strand.
GCTGTCCTTCCGCCGCCGCACACGGCTACCGTTCCGCCGTGGAACCGTGGACGCCACCCAATCAGGAGTACCCGCCTCCGAAGCCGGGGGAGCCGGACCTCCATCGCGGCGCCCGGCTGGGAGATGCTGAGGGCATCCGCCGCCTCGTCGCGGAGGGCGCTGCGCTTGATGCGGCATTCGACATCCAGGTTGACCCGGGCGCGAAGTCCAACCCTGCGACGCCACTGATGGTGGCGACCGGCTCCGGTGATGGCGCCAGTGTTGAGACGGTCCGGCTGCTTCTTGAACTGGGGGCCGATCCGAAGCAGATCCTGGCGCGGCACTCGGCGGCATCATTTGCGTGCATGGGCCTCGGTTGGAACTACCGGCCGGGCGGCGACGCGGCGCGGCTGCATCTCCTGCTGGAGGCGGGCTGCCCCTTGCCCGCGGAGCCGGAGGCGGCGAACCGCGTGGTCTGCAGGACGGCCAGAAGCGGGGATGTCGCGCGGCTGGAGATTCTGCTGGCGCGAGGCCTGAGCGCGCGCGGGCATTTCGATCCGGAGCAGGCTCGAAGGCAGCATCTTGCGTTCATGAACGCGATGCGGGCCGCGCGCGATGAGACATCCGGCGCGCTTCCGGAGGAGGTGCAGGCGTCAATCGAAGTGTCCAGGACGGAGTTGGAGGCCGAGTTGCTCGGCCGGGCAGCCTTGGGGCCGTGGAGCCATGACATTCCCCTGTTCTGCGCTGCCGAATCGGGAAGCGCCGCGTGCCTGCGCGCAATCCTCGATGCCGGCGCGGACGTGAGGGCCAGGGATCGGCTGTCGCGCACTGCCGTGTATTGTGAGGTGAACACCGAGGTTCTGCGACTCCTCATCGATGCGGGGCTCTCGCTGGAGGACCGCGACGAGCACGGCTGGTCGCCGCTCATGGAGGTGGTGGGCGGTGGTCAGGAAGCGATGGCGCGGCTGCGAGCGCTGATCGACGCCGGCGCGGACGTCAACGCGACGTACGACGGCGGATGTACGGTGTTCATGTGCGCCGTCAACTCGAAACGGCATCTGGAGATCCAGGGCGCGCTGATCGCCGCGGGGGCGAACCGGCACGCGGTGACCGAACGCGGCTGCAACGCCTTCCACGCCGCTGTTGATCTGAGCGTCGGCGCGACTGACGAGGCCTCCGTGCGCGCGACGCTGGAGTACCTCAAGGAACTCGGTGTCGATATGGAGCGCCGGAGCAGCGCCGGTCTGACGCCGCTTGCCATGGCTATCGAGTCCGGCACGGGTATGGGCGTGCGCGTGCTCTGCGAACTGGGCGCCGATCCGAACGTCATCTGCGGCAAGCATGAATGCGGTGAGGAGACCTGTGAGCGCATCGATGCGCCGCTGCTGTTTCACGCCGCCGATGGCATCGGCGTGCATCGCGATGTCAAGACCGAGGCTCTGCTCCGGGCGGGGGCGGACCCGCTTGCGCAGGATTCTGATGGCTGCACGGCGCTCTCTCGCGTGGTCGCGGCGGTGTGCGCCGATGCCCCTGACCAGGAGGCGGCCTTCGACGATTTTCTCAACCGACTCGGAGAGCTTCGTTACAACGGGCCGCTCCCCGCAGTCCGCGATGAGCATGTCGCCGCGGTCATGGCGGGACTGCGACCGTTCGTCGAGGGATTCTGCGCCGAGATACCGCCGGGGCCTTCCGACTTCGACGCTCGACTGCGCCGAGAACGCGTCTCCTGCATCGTCTCGCTCTGCGCCTGGGAAAGCTGGCCGCATCACGGGTTTCCCCCGCGCGGCCGCCAAGGCGAGTGAAGCGAACACATTGAAACGGCTGAGGCGCGGCTATTTCGTCATGACACTTCGCCCTCGGAGAGCGCCTCCCCGCACTCCGGGCAGAC
>CAYMJK010000530.1:0-2558 GCA_964390535.1 uncultured Phycisphaeraceae bacterium
CCGGGGGCTCGTTCATCTGGCCGTAGACGAGCGCGGTCTTGTCGAGAACGGTGCCTTCACCGGCCTTCGACTCCGCCATTTCGTGCCAGAGGTCGTTGCCTTCGCGGGTGCGCTCGCCGACGCCGCAGAACACGCTGTATCCGCCGAACTCGCGGGCCACGCGGGCGATCATCTCCTGGATGATGACCGTCTTGCCGACGCCCGCCCCGCCGAACAGGCCGATCTTCCCGCCGCGGACGAACGGGCAGAGCATGTCGATCACCTTGATGCCCGTGGGCAGGATCTCGGTGTTCGGGTTGAGCTGGCTGAACTCCGGCGGCTCGCGGTGGATGGGCCGCGTCTGCTTCACGTTCGGCGCCGGCTTGTTGTCGATCGGCTGGCCGAGCAGGTTGAACACCCGGCCGAGCACCTCCTCGCCCACCGGCACCTCGACCGGCCCGCCGGTATCGACACAGGCCACGCCGCGCCGCAGGCCATCCGTCGAGCCGAGGGCCACGCACCGCACCCGCCCGCCGCCGAGATGCTGCTGCACCTCGCCGACGAGGGTCAGTTTCCCGGTCGGCGTCTCGCTGTCCACGCGAACGGCGTTGTAGATCTCCGGGAGCTGGTCCTCGGGGAACTGGGCGTCGAAGGTGGAGCCGATGACCTGGGTGATCTTGCCGGTGGCTGCCATGGGGGGTTCCTGCGGGGGATGGGCCGCGGGGCCCTGTGGTGTGTGAAAAGCCCCCAGCGGACCCCAGATGGCCGGCCGGGAGGGTCAGAAGGTTAGGCTCCCCGGCCGGAAAGTTCACGCCCGGCGGGCGGAGACGGGCCGGTGGATCTGGGGAACCCGGGTTCCCGCGACTCGTGCGGCGGCGTCAGCGTGCGGACGCCGGAATCGGAAAAAGGCCGGTCCAGATCCGAGAAGCGGCAACTCGCGCCGGATCGGCCGGTATATTGCAAGAGATCACCCGTGCATCGAGGATTCCCATTCCATCCGGTTATCGCGGCATTGCTGACGATGCTCTGCATCGCGCCCGCGGCCCCCGCCCAGTGCGAGCCCGTCTGGTCCGGCCTGAACGGCGGCGCCGACTGGGAGGTGCGCGCCCTGGCCACCTTCGACGAGGACGGCGCAGGGCCGCTGGCGCCCGCGCTGTTCGCGGGGGGCGGGTTCTTCGATATCTCCGGGATCGCGTCGCCCCTCCTCACCCGCTGGAACGGGTGGGAAGCGTCGCCGGTCGGTGGCGGCGTTGTGGCCAGCGACTACGGCCTCGCTTCGCTCATGGCCGTTCCTCAACCAGTCGGCATGCTGCCCGCCGGCCTGTACGTCGGCGGCGAGTTCGACCTCGTTGGCGGCATTCCTGTCAACAACATCGCACGCTGGTATTGGCCAGAGTGGCACGATGTGGGCGGCGGGGTGACGCGTTCAGGGATCTCCATCCCGTATGCCTTGGACATCGCCATCTTCGATGAGGATGGCGCCGGGCCGAAGTCTCCGGTGATGTTCGTGGGCGGTCAGTTCGAGTTCGCAGGCGGCGTCGCCGCCGAAGGGCTAGCCCGATGGGATGGACGCGAGTGGAGCACCGTCGGCGGCGGACTCGACACCGGGGTGGTTGGAACGTATGCGACCGTGATTGCGATGGCCGTTTACGACGACGGCCGCGGCCCGGCGCTCTACGTCGGCGGCAGCTTCGCCTTTGCCGGCGGCGAGGAAGCCTGGAACATCGCGCGCTGGGATGGCGTCAACTGGGAGCCACTGGTAAGCCTTGATGGGACGGTCGAATCGCTCTGCGTCTTCGACGAGGATGGCCCTGGGCCGGGCAAGCCCGCGCTATTCGCGGGCGGTCAGTTCAGCAGGGCGGTCGGCGGCGAGCCTCAGAGCCTCGTTCGCATCGGCCGGTGGGATGGCAGCGAGTGGACACCCGTGGGGGGCTGGACGACAGCGGGAGTGATCCTTGCCATGGAGGTCTGGGATCCCGATCAGGCCGGGCCTGCGAAGGAAAGCCTGTACATCGGCGGCGCCTTCCACCGTCTGCCCGACGGCACGCTCACCAACAAGATCGCCCGCTGGGATGGCGCCAAGTGGCACACGCTTGGCGGCGGCGTCACGGGATTCGGCGCCGGCACGCACGTGAACTCCCTCGGCTCGTTCGACGAGGACGGCCCCGGTCCCAACCCCGGCGGGCTGTACGTCGGCGGACTCTTCTACCGCGCCGGCGGCGTCGAGACCCACCACATCGCCCGCTGGGGCTGCCCGCTCGGTCCTCGCCCGTGCTACCCCGACTGCGACGCCTCCGGCGCCCTCGACTTCCTCGACTTCCTCTGCTTCCAGAACGCCTTCGCCGCGGCGGCCCCCTCCGCCGACTGCGACCAGTCCGACGCCCTCGACTTCTTCGACTTCCTGTGCTTCCAGAACGCGTTTGCGGCAGGGTGCCCGTAGGAAGCGGCGCCGGGCGCATCCCACGCGCGTGATGCCCATAGGTCCCATAGGTCCTATTCGTCCTACGAAACTGCTCAACCCCGCGGCCCCGCAACCCTTGCATCCCCAGCAACTTACGCCCTCACCCCCCGCCCGAAGC
>CAYMJK010000531.1:0-4787 GCA_964390535.1 uncultured Phycisphaeraceae bacterium
CTCCCCACGGCTATTGAGTCCGAAACTGCTCCCATTCGCAAAGACATTGCCGCGAACCACCATATCAAGCATTTTCGAGGAGCCGCCAAGTCCGTTCAAGTAGCAGTTGTGATTGAACACGGTGGGCTCTGCCCCTGGGATCGTCTCATGCCAACCGTTGTGGTCGAAGAGGTTCTCCTCAACGAGAAGGTTAGCCGCCCCTCTCGCGAACATACCTTGGCTGTGAGAGTTGGTGCTATAGGAGTCAGCAATGACGTTCCTACGGACCCGAACCTCCGTGGGCTTCGCCCCGTCCCAGTCTTGAACCACAACGCCCGTAGCGAACAAGCGAAACCGACAGCCCTCAATCGTGACATCCCTAGCCCCACCGATTAACGAGAAACCCTTGTTCCTCAGGCTCGGATCAAAGGCGGGATGCGAGGGGTCGCGCGTATGTGCGACAAAGTCCAGATCGGTGATGATCAGGTGAGCAATCTGGTCCTTGATCGCCTTCCACCCGTCATCCCCCCCGCACCTGATCACCGGCCGCGGCCCCTCGCCGTACGACCCCACCACCATCCGCTCCGTCTCGCTCCGCCCGTACGGCTGCCACTCTCCGAACGTCTCGTTCCACACATCCCCACTCTTCAAAAGCAGCCAGTCCGGATACCCCATCCGCACCAGGCTCTTCCCCTTCTCGATCGTCCGCACCGGCCGGTCCTTCGTCAGGCCGTTGTTGGAGTCCGAGCCCTGCGAACTGCTCACGTAGATCACCCGCGTGTCCGGGCTCTTGACCAGCTCCGTCCAGCCCGTCGTCGGGTCCGGGACCGGGTCGCCAGTGGTGCCGTAGGTCGTGGGCTGCCCGCGGGTCGCGCCGCGGGATGCAGGGGCGCCATGACGCGATGACGGGTCGGCGAGGCTCGCGGTGTAGCTGTACGCCGACCGGCTGATGTCCCCGCGCGTGCCGCGGATCACCGGGGGCGCGGAGAGTCGCGGATCCGTCGGACCATCCAGCTCGCCGCCGCCGCCGCCGCCGGCCGACCCCGGGCTCGAGGCGGTCGAACTGGCAGGCATATCCACCATCTTGATCGGGTCGCCGACCTCGCGCAGGCGGGTCGCGCTTGTGCGCACGGGCCGGCCATTGCGGGCCCCGACGCTGCGCGGCGCCGAACTGGCGCTCACGGAGCTGCCGGACTGCGCCGCGGGGGCCGCCCTGAGCAGTGCAGCCGGATCGACCGCCGGGCTCAACGGCTCTGCGGGGGGCAGCATGTAGATGTCGCTGCTCGTCATCTGCCGCGGCAGATGAAACAGCCCGTGAAACCCGACGAGCGATGGCGGCAGGCTGACGCGCTGCTCGGGCGTCGTCTGCGTCTCGGTCTCGGGCGCCGTCTCGGGCGCCGGGGCGCTCGCCTCGGGCTGGGCCACGAGCGGCGAGACGCAGGCGATGAGAACTGCCGCGGCGCCGGCCGCAAGCTTTCGAGGGATTGAGATCATCGGGACGAGCCTCCTGAAACTGTGCCCCCTAAGAGTCAGATTAACGGCCCCCGCGGGCGAGGGAAACCACCCAGCTTGCCGTCAATCGCGCGACTACCTGATCGGTCCACCTCGCGCGACTGCTCCAGACCTACTACGAGATTCCCATTTCCTGCCCCGCCCGGAGGCCCGCTAAGCTAGCCACCGTGACCACACCGAGCAATTCGAACAAACCCGTAGGACGCATCGAGGGGACCCTGGCGCTTCCCGACGCCGATGGCTCGCTGCATCTCGGGCGGGGCTCACTGACCCTGCAGGGCGGCATGATAGCTGAAGTAAATGCTTACGAACGCGTAACCACGCGCAACATTATTTTTCCTACATTCACTGATTCGCACCTTCATCTGCCGCAGTTTCCAATTCTCGGAGCGCATGGCATGCCGCTGCTGGAGTGGCTCCAGCGCATCGTTTACCCCGCCGAAGCCCGCTGGAACGATCCCGCGGTTGCGCGCGCCGACACCGAGTCCGCCGCGCGCCGCCTCATTGCCGCCGGAACGCTCGGCGTCGCCGCCTATGCAACCTCGAATGCGGCGTCCGCCCAGGCGGCAATCGACACGCTCGCCGCGGCAGGCCTGCGGGGCATCGTCGGGCAGGTGCTCATGAACCGCGAGGCGCCGGCAGAGCTCATCGCGCCCGCGGAGCAGCAGCTTCATGGAGCGGCGGCGCTCCGACCCGCCGGGCGCATCACGCCCGCCATCACGCCGCGCTTCGCCATCGCCTGCACGCCAGAGCTCCTCGCCGGCGCCGCCCGCCTCGCCGATGAGACCGGCTGGCCGGTGCAGACGCATTTGGCCGAGACCGGCGCCGAATGCGCGCGCGTCCGCGACCTCTTCGGGGACGCCTATCTCGATGTCTATCGCGAGGCCGGCCTCCTGCGACGCGGCGCCATCTTCGCACACGCCATCCACCTCGACGATGCCGACCGCGCTGCCCTCGCCGCGGCAGGCGCGATCGTTGCCCACTGCCCCACCGCCAACGCCTTCCTCGGATCCGGGCGCATGGACCTCGCCGCGATGCGGGCCGCGGGCGTGATCGTGGCCCTCGGCAGCGACATCGGCGCCGGCCCCGATGTCAGCATGGTGCGCGTTGCGCGCGCCATGGCCGAAACCGCCCTCACCCTCGGCCACCAGCCCCCCACCCCCGCCGAATGTTTCTGGCAGATCACCCGCAGTAACGCCGACGCCCTCGGCTGGACCGACACCGGCCGCCTCGAGCCGGGCGCCAGCGCCGACCTCCTCGTCATCGAGCCCGACATCGACTGGCACGCCGCCCCCGACCCCCTCGGCGCCCTTCTCTTCGCCTGGGACGACCGCTGGATCCGCGCGGTAGTCGCGCAGGGACGGCTGATCTACGGCGAATTACCGGCGCAGTGAGCCGCTTCGTGGCATCGGGCTTCCGCCAGATGATTCATCGCCCGGAAGGGCGCTGCCATCCGTTACCGCGCATCCGGCCCTTCCGCCTCCGCCTCGGCCTCGGCGATCTCGCGCGCCTCGCCCTGGATGAATGTCCGGCCGCGGTACAGATACTTCGCGAAGATCACGTACACCACCGTCGTCGCCAGCATCAGCCCGGCGAAGAACCAGTAGTAGCTCGGGCCCTCCAGCGGCGTCGCGCCGCTCTCGTCCCGCAGCGCGTCCAGCGTCCAGTTCACGCCCATCGCCACGTAGTTGCCGATCGCGACGCCGAGGAAGTAGACGCCCATGATGAAGCTCTTCATCCGCGGCGGGCTCTGCGTGTACGCGAACTCCAGGCACACGATCGACACCATGATCTCGCCGCTCGTCAGAATGGCGTACGCCACGAACTGCCAGCCGATGTTCGGCGATGCCCCCGCCACGATCCGCTGCTCGATCCACGCCGACAGCACGAAACTCAGGGCCGTCAGCAGGAACCCGATGCCGATCTTCCGCAGCGGCGTCGGCCGGAACAGCTTCCCCATCAGCGGGTAGACCACATACGTGAAGATCGGAATCCCAGTGAGAATCAGAACCGGGTTCACGAACTGCGTCTGCGACGGCAGCCAGTGCATCCCGAGGAAGTGCCGGTCCATCTTGTCCGCCTGCAGCACCCACGCCGATCCCGTCTGGTCGAAGATGCACCAGAACACCGGCACGAAGATCAGGAACAGCGGCGCCAGCCCGATCAGCGCCCGCCGCCCGTCCGGCGAGAAGGTCTCCTCCTTCCACCGCGTCCACCCCGCCGGCGGCACGTGCACGAATCGCTTGCGCCCCAGCCAGAACACGAAGGTCGCGATCCCCATCAGCACGCCCGGCAGCCCGAACGCCGCCCACGGCCCGACCTCCTCCAGCAGAATCGGCGTCAGGAAGATCGACGCCGCCGCCCCCACGTTGATCGAGAAATAGAACCAGTTGAATACCTGCGTCAGCAGGCCCTTGTTCCCACTCCCGAATTGGTCCCCCACGTGCGCCGACACGCACGGCTTGATCGCCCCCGCCCCCACCGCGATGAACAGCATCCCCGCGATCAGCCACGTCTGCATCTTCATGTCGAACTGCGGCGCGAAGTCCATCACCGCCAGGCAGGCGTGCCCCACGCAGTACATCAGGCTGATCCACAGGATCGTCCGGTACTTCCCCCACAGCACATCCGCCACGATCGCCCCGATGATCGGGAACGTGTACGCCAGCCCCGTGAACAGGTGATACCACCCCTTCGCCTGCTCGTCCCCCATGTAATCCGGCTGGCCCGAGGCGTCCAGCAGGTGCTTGGTCATGAAGATCGTCAGGATCCCCTTCATCCCGTAGAAGCTGAACCGCTCGGCCAGCTCGTTTCCGATGATGAAGGGGATGCCCGGGGGCATGCCGGTGCGCGTCGGGTCGGGCGTCGTGGCGTACTTCGACATGCCTGCTCCTGACTCTTGTGCGAGCGCCGGCGACTCACCGGCCCGCAAAACCGTCACGCAGGGTAACCGCGCCGCCCACTCCGGGGCGCCGCACAGCGCAACCGACGGCCATCAGCTCCCCGCCGCCGCCCCCGCCGCCGCACAACTCTGAAGCTCCGCCCCCGTCTCCAGCGCCAGCCACCCCAGAAAATGCAGCCCCAGCACGATCCCCAGCGTCCGCCCATCCCACCGGAAAAGCCCCCACATCGCCAGCGCGTACGCCGCCGCGGCAACAAGAAGCTCCTCGATCCGGTTCCCGCTCCCCACCAGATCGATCTGAAGCTGCGCCCCCACCTGCGCGAGGCAGGCCGCCAGCGCCACCCGCGGCCCCGCCCGCTCGAACACCCCCAGCGGCCGCTCCACCAGCCGCGCC
>CAYMJK010000532.1:0-7737 GCA_964390535.1 uncultured Phycisphaeraceae bacterium
TGGTGGGCGCGGGGAGCGGGGCGTCCGGGTCGTCGGCCGGGGCGCACGCGGTGGTGTCGCGGATCGCCGCGCCCGGCGTGGGCGTCAGCAGCCACCGCGCGCCGGGAATTAGCACGCGCAGGCCCGCGCCCAAGAAGAGGTTCATCGGGCTGAAGAGCGTCTGCTCCAGACCGATGCCGGCGCCGCCGAGACGGGCCATCGCCTCCGCAGGCAGGACCTTCGCCGCGCCGGCCTCGGTGGTGACACTCAGCGGGGCGGAGCCGCTCAAACCGCCGTGCCAGATGAGCAGCCCCATGTATCCTGCCGCGGCGAGCAGCGGATAGTGGGCCGGGATGCCACGGGCCTGCATCGAGCGACCGACCGCACGCGCCAGCAGCGCGCCGGCGATCAGCCCGAGACCCCAGTTGACCAGACCGAGCGCCGCCGCAACGAGGCCGATCATGGCGGCGCCGGCGGGGGCGGACCGGGGCAGCGTGGCGAGCGCGTCGATGGCGCGGCGCATCGGCCGGCTCGCGGCGAGCGCATGCCCGGTGACGAGGATCAGGCACATCTGCATGCTGAACGCGAGAAAGGCCCAGAGCCCGCGGTCGGACCGCCACGCGTCGAGCAGCCACGCGATGCGCCCGGTGTCATCTGGCTGCGCCGGGAAGTCGCCGAGGGTGAACGCAAGGATGGCGGTGATGACCGAGAGCAGAACCGCGAGCACGAACGGGTCCGGCGCAGTTCTGCGGAAGAACTCACTGAGGGCGAGGCCGAGTCGACTGATCATGGGGGGAGGGTAAGCGCGGCGATGGGAGTCGCGGTCGGGGGAAGGAACCACAGATGACACGGATGGGCAGGATTGAATCAGGTGAGTGCGCGCTCGAGGCGGCGGATGGCTTCCTGCATCGTCTCGGGGCGCTTGCAGAAGGCGAAGCGGGCGAGGTCGCGACCGTGGGCCGGGTCGGCGTAGAAGGCGCTGGGCGGGATAGCGGCGACCTTGACTTCGGTCGTGAGGAAGCGGCAGAACTCGATGTCGCTGCCGCGCTGCAGGGGCGAGTGGTCGGCCATGATGAAGTAGGTTCCGGCGGGGCGGAAGGGGCGCATGCCGCAGCGGGTGAGGGCGCCCGTGAGCTGGTCGCGCATCCGCAGGTAGTGGGCGCGCAGTTTGGCGATCGAGTCCTCCCCCTCGCGCAGGGCTGCCGCGGCGGCGTGCTGGGCGGGCGTGCTGACGGCGTAGGTAAGGAACTGGTGGGCTGCGCGGATGCCGGCGGTGAGCTCTGGCGGGGCGACGGCCCACCCGATCTTCCAGCCGGTGAAGCTGAAGGTCTTGCCAAGGCTGCTGAGGGTGATGGTCCGCTCGGCCATGCCGGGGATCGAGGCGAGGCGGATGTGCGGCAGGCTCTGGTCGTAAGTGAGGCGCTCGTAGACCTCGTCGGTGATGGCGATGAGGTTGCGCTCGATGCAGAGATCGGCGATCAGTTGCAGTTCGGGGCGGGTGTAGACCTTGCCCGTCGGGTTGTGCGGGGTGTTGACGAGGATGGCGCGGGTCCGCGGCGTGATCCGGGCGCGGAGCTCGTCCGGATCGAACGCGAAGGCGCCATCGGCCTGCGGGCGCAGCGTGACGACGCGCGGCGTGGCGCCGGCGAGAGCGACGCAGGCGCGGTATGAGTCGTAGAAGGGCTCGAAGAGGATCACTTCGTCGCCGGGGTTGATGAGCCCAAGCATGGTGGCGGCGATGGCCTCGGTGCAGCCGCTGGTGACGGTGACGCTGGCGCCCGGGTCGACCTCCTGCCCGCCGCCCGCGGCGTGCCAGTCGGCGATGGCCTTCTGGAGGGCGGGGACGCCGCCCATGGGGGCGTACTGGTTGTGCCCGGCCTCGACGGCGGCGCTGTGGGCCCGCTTGATGAAGTCCGGGCCGTCGAAGTCGGGAAAGCCCTGCGAGAGATTGACGGCGCCATGCTCGGCGGCGAGGCGCGACATCTCGGCGAAGATGGTGACGCCGAAGGGAGCGAGGCGGTCGGCCACGGGAGGGGTCATGGCCCGAGCGTAGGGCGCCGGACCCGCCCCGTTTCGGGCGCTGCGGCGGCGGAAGATCCTGCGGGCGCGACTTCGACCGGCGCCAAAGGCGCGGGCGGGGCCGGCGGGGCCGCGATCATGCCCGCGACGCCATCGAGGTGATATGACCAGCTTCGGCGGCTGCCGCGATGCTCGGTGAGCACACGCTCAGCAACCGCCGGCTTCAACAGCCGCAGCCGGGGCCGGTCCGCCCAGAGGGAGAGCCGGTCGAGCGTTTCGATGGCGTCGGTCACGTCGAAGCGGCAACGGGCGCCGCACTCGCGCTCGATGGTCGTCTCCGCCGCGGCCTTCAGTTCGGCCGGGGTGGAGATCATCCCGCCCTCGGCGAGCCCCTCATCCCAGAGCAGGGCGCAGGCGAGGGCCGCCTCCTTGATCTCCTCTTCCGTGATCAGGGAGATGAACTTGTGGATCACGGCGGCGTTGTTGGCCATGTTCTGAAAGTAGAGGCTGCGCGTGCGCTGCGAGTCGCGCTTGAAGCGCGTGCGCCGGTAGCCGAAGAAGCTCCGGATCATCATCACCGCCGCGGCGATCGCCAGCACGCGGCTGGCCCCGACGATGGCGGCGCCCGTCGCCAGCTTCACCACGATCGGCCCGAAGCCGCCGGCGCCGCCGCCGAAGATGATGGCGCGGTCCATCCAGCTCATCGTGACGGTCGCGTGCGGCAGGAGGGCCTCGATGTCGGCGACGGGAATGTCACGGAAGAGCTTGAGGATGACATCCTGCGACCCGCGCAGGCGGGCCATCACCACCAGCCGGCGATAGATGGGAACCTCAATCGGGATGCCGCGCAGGGGCGCCTTGAGGGTGCGCCGGCGCAGGGAGCCGGTGTCGGGCCCGCGGATCCAGATGGAGAGGCTCTCGATCCGCTCGGCATCGACCCGGATGCGCAGGCCGTGGGAGTTCGCCGCGCGCACGGCCTGGGCGATCTGGACCTCGGTGAGTTGCTGGAAGTTGGCCTTCTCGAGCAATCGGAAGACGCAGGCCTCGACCTGGCGGTGGGCATCCTCGACAGCGCAGGCGGAGTCGCGCCGCACGGTCTCGCGATCCGGGTTGACGAGGGCGTAGAGGCGAACAACATGGCGTTCGAGGGCGGTCGCCTCCTGATGGACGATGTCCTCGATGAGGCCGAGCAGGCGGCGCATCTCGTCCGGGGCGGCCGACCGATCGGCGAGGGAGGCGATGAGGTCGTGGGCCTCCACCGGGATGAAGCAATCGTCAGGGAGCGACGGCTCGAGCTCCCGGGCGGCAGCCTCGGCGGCGTCGGGGGCGTGTGGGGGCTGCCGCGGAACGCGGGCGGCCGGCGAACTGACATCTGGCGCCATCGGGCCAATGGTACGGGATTCGCGGGGAGCGGCGGCCTGAGGGTGGTTCCGGAGGGGCGAGGGGTAGGCTCATAGGCGTGGGGGACGGGGGAGACGGGAGAATTCAGGCATTCATCCGTCTATCCGGATGAACGGCTATATACTTCGCTGGCCCGGAGCGCCGATGATTCCCGGGCCGCCAGCCGCGTCGGCTGGCCGACCGTCCGGAGCCGCCATGCACATTGCGGACATCATGCAGCGGCACAAGGTGAGCTGCTCCTTCGAGTTCTTCCCGCCCCGCTCGCCGGAGGCGGCGGAGGACCTGTACCGCTCGATCAGCGAGCTGGAGCAGTTGCGCCCGAGCTTCGTCAGCGTCACCTACGGCGCCGGCGGGGGGACGCGGGAGCTGACGAACAACCTCGTCCTGCGGATCAAGCGCGAGACGAGCCTGGATCCGACGCCGCACCTCACCGGCGTCTGCCACGACCAGCGGGACCTGGAGGCGATCCTCACGCGGTACGCGGAGGTGGGGATCTCGAACATCATGGCGCTGCGCGGGGACGCCCCGCAGGATTCGGACAACGGGGATCCGTACGCCGCGTTCCCGTTCGGGACCGATGTCGTGCGCTTCATCCGCAAGTTCTCCGAGGGGGCGAACCACCCGGATCCGCGGGGCTTCGGGATCTGTGTCGCGGGGTATCCCGAAGGGCACGCGGCGACGCCCAACCGGCTCGTGGAGATGGACCGGCTGAAGGAGAAGGTGGACGCCGGCGCCGATGTGATCGTGACGCAGCTCTTCTTCGACAATCGCGACTTCTACGACTTTCGCGAGCGGTGCGAGCTGGCGGGCATCCGCGTGCCGATCATCGCGGGGATCATGCCGGTGACCAGCGAGAAGGGGATGCAGCGCATGGCCGAGCTGGCGCTCGGGGCGCGTTATCCGGCGCCGCTGCTGCGCGCGATCCGGCGCTGCCAGGGCGACATCCCCTCCGTGCGGCGGGTGGGTGTGCACTGGGCGACCGAACAGTGCCGCGACCTGCTCGACCACAACGTGGCCGGGATCCACCTGTACACGCTGAACAAGAGCACGGCGACGCGGGAGATCTATAAGACGCTGGGTGTGCGGGACTCGCGCGGGATGGGGCATGGGCTGGAGTGAACTGCTGGCCGCGGCTGGGCCAAGGCGCAAAGCAAGAGACCTGTGCTGGCGGCGCCGAGCACAGGTCTCTAAGTGACCCCAGGGGGATTCGAACCCCCGTTTCCAGGATGAGAACCTGGCGTCCTGGACCGGACTAGACGATGGGGCCGGCAGGGGCAGAATAGACCGCGCCGGGCGGGCGTCAAGCGCGCGGGAGTGTTGGCGCGCTTGCTGCGGCAGTTTCGGCGGGTTCGGGCGAGGGGCGTCGGCGCGGGCGACTCAGACGCCGGCGGCGAGGGCGGTCTGGCGGCGGCGGAACTGGCTGAAGGCGTAGACCACGGCCTCTTCCTCGGTGTGGCCGACGACAGCGCCCGCGGGCTGTTCGCCCTCGGACCACTCGGCCTGATAGCAGCCGAAGACGGGTACGTGGCGCACCGTCAACTCGAAGCCCTGCTGAGCGAATTCCCGCTGGGCCCGCTCCATCGAGGGGTAGGCCCGGCCATCGGAGGCGCGGCTGCACCCGGTGGTGTCCAGCGGGAGCCAGCCGGTGGCGTACAGCTCGTCGATCGCGAAATCGAGGCCCATTGCAGCGCCTCCTCTGCCCGCGCGGCGGGCGCACAAGACGGGGTCCGGGCCGCCCGGAGCGGCTGCCGTGAATAAGCGTAGCCCTCATCAAGCGATGGTGGCCACCGGCCCCATTCATCGGCTGGAGGCCCCGCGCCGGTCAAACCGTACAGATTCTCGCGGGGGGGCAGTTATCGGGGCAGATCAGCCCGATGGTGTCAGCAGGAGCAGGACGGCCACGTCGTAGAGGGCGTGGGTCGCGACCACCAGGCCGAAGCCGCGGGCGAGGTAGAGGGCGCCGAAGAAGACCCCGGCGGCGAAGTAGGCGAGCACGAGGGCGCTGAGGTCGCCGCCGGAAAGGTCGTGGTAGAGGGCAAAGGCGATCGCGGAGAGCGTCACGGCGCCGATGCGCCCGGCCGTCTCGCCCAGCCGCAGGGCGTCCACGACGACGAAGTGGATCGCCGCGATGAGGATCATGCGGAAGAGCAATTCCTCGTAGATGCCGGCGCCGATCGAGAGGGTGAGGCGGGCCTGCCAAGGCTGGCTGGCGAGGTCCTGGGCGGAGGAGGCTGCCGCGGCAAGAAGGGGGGCCGGTCCGACGGCAGCGCTGATCAGGGCCTGGAGGACGAGGAGGGCGACGGTCCAGCCGAGGGTCTCGGCGGCCATGAGCGCGATCACGGGGGGGCGGATGCGCCAGGGGCGCTTCTCGAGCATGTGCCAGATGAGCAGGACCGCGACGAGGGCGACGCCGGGGAGGTAGAGGCCGGCGGCGCCGAAGGCCTCGAAGAAGCGGGAGAGAATCTTCGTGGCCCGGATGGTTTCGGCGGGAGCGCCGTGGGCGCCGCTCAGGTAGAGGGCCGAGCCGATCTCGTAGGCGATGACGAGGGGGAGGAGGAAGACAAGCACATGGAGGGGCGACTTGGACGCCTCTGCGTATGGCTCGATGCCCGATCGCGCTGTGCCGGGGGCTGTCTCGCGTCGGGGGGGCATGGATGGATCTGGCTACCCCCGGACCGGTTTCCATTGCCTGCGACCTGGAGACTGCTCGGGCTGAGGCGCGCGCCTTGGGGCGGCAGGGGTGTTCGGCCGCTCGCGGAGCGAGCGGGGTACCCAGTCCCGGGCCGCTCGCGGAGCGAGCGGGGTACCCCCCCGAGCCCGAGCCGATCCGCCGCGGAGCGGCGGGCCACCCAAGAGGGCCCCCAGCATCAGCGGGCGGCGCCGGCCTTGAGGCGGGCGCTGAGGCGGCTCTTGCGGCGGGCGGCCTGATTCTTGTGGATCACGCCCTTCTGGGCGGTGCGATCGATGATCTTGGAGGCCTCGCGGAAGGCGGCGGCGGCCTCGTCCGGGGAGCCATGGGCGATCTTCTGGGTGCAGTCCTTGATCGCGGTGCGCATGGCCTTGATGCGCCACCGATTGCGGGCGCGGTGGGTGGCGTTCTGGCGGATGCGCTTGCGGGCGGAATTGGAACTGGCCATGTGGTCGCTGTTTCCTGGTTGGATCTGGGTGGAGCGCCGCTGGGTGGCGGGTCGGTGGTCGTCTCGCGGCGCGGCCTTCTGAGCGCCGCCCTGGGGATCATGATATGGCGCCCGGGGGAAGCCGGGGCAGGAGGGAAGTATCGCCCGGATGGGGGCTGAATCAAGGGCGAGGGGGCCGGCGGCGGCGCGGGACATGCGGGATCGGGGGCGCGGCCGGTAGGATCGCCCGCAGATTCAGCCGGAGGCCCGCTCATGACCGCACGGATCGCCGCCCACATCGCCCTCGCCGCTTTCGCCGCCGTTCTCGCCCTCGGGCCGGCGGCGGGCGCGCAGCCGGAGACGGGGAATGTCGGGCATGAGCGGCATCATCATCCGCGCAATCCGAAGCACGGGGCGGAGGCGGCGACGCCGGGGCGGTTCGTCACCAATCGGGAGGGGGCGCCGCTGGCGCTGCCGGTGGAGGAGGACGCGTTCTTCTTCATCGTCTTCGGCGACCGCACCGGCGGGCCGGCCGATGGCGTGGGGGTGCTGGCGGACGCGGTGCGGGATGTGAACCTGCTGGAGCCGGACTTCGTGATCACCGTCGGCGATCTCGTCGAGGGGTACAACGAGACGCCGCAGTGGCTCGAGCAGATGCGCGAGTACAAGGCGGTGATGGACAACCTGCTCTGCCCGTGGTTCCCGGTGGCGGGGAATCATGACATCTACTGGCGCGGCGAGGGGCCGCGGCCGGAGGGCGAGCACGAGGCGGAGTACGAGACGCACTTCGGGCCGCTCTGGTACGCGTTCGAGCACAAGAATTCGTGGTTCATCGTGCTCTACAGCGATGAGGGCGACCCGGCCACGGGGGACAAGTCGATCAGCCGGCCCGAGACGCAGACCATGAGCCCGGAGCAACTGGCGTGGCTGGAACAGACGCTGGAGCGGGCGGCGGGCGCCGATCACGTGTTTCTGTTCCTGCACCATCCGCGGTGGATCGGCGGGCGGTACGGGGACGACTGGGAGAAGGCGCATGCGCTGCTCGTGGAGGCGGGGAATGTGACGGCGGTTTTCGGGGGGCACATTCACCGGATGCGCTCCGACCCCCGCGACGGGATCGAGTATGTCACGCTGGCGACGACCGGGGGCGGGCAGTCGGAGACGGTTCCCGCGGCAGGGTGGCTGCATCACTTCAACATCGTGACGGTTCGGAAGGGCCAGG
>CAYMJK010000533.1:0-5039 GCA_964390535.1 uncultured Phycisphaeraceae bacterium
TTGCCACTCTGTCGCTTTGCCACTCACGCTCAACTCAGCCCGTACACCGGCACCAGAGCCCCGCGCGTCACGTGGTTGGCGGGCGAGGCCAGGAACTCGATCGTCCGCGCCACGGCATCCACGCCGGGCCAGGCGTCGTGGTTCGCCTGCGGCATCGCGGCCCGGTTTGCCGGCGTGTCCATGATCGAGGGGACGACCGCGTTCACCCAGATGCGCTCCTGCTTGGCCTCCTCGGCGAGGGCCTGGGTGATCGCCGCCACCGCCGCCTTGGATGCCGCGTAGGCGATCATCCCTTTGCCCTCTTGGGGGTACAGGGCGGGCCGGGCCGCCACGTTTACGATCCGGCCGCCCTCGTGCGGGGAGCCCGGGGGCGCCGGGTGCATCCGCCCCACTGCCGCGCGGCAGCAGAGCAGGCAGGTGAGGGCGTTGGCCCGCATCATGTCGTCGAATGCGCGCGCGCCGGTGTCGGCGATGGGCGCCATGGCGAAGCCGCCGGCGCAGTGGATCGAGGCCCAGATCCGCCCGCCGCAGAACGTTGCCGCGGCGTCGTAGAACGCCTCCACCGCCCCCTCTTCCGTGAGATCGACCCCGGGGCGGACCAGCACCCCCTCGTGGTCCCGGAGACTGAATCCGGACGCCTCAGCCTCGTTGATCGCCGGAACGGCCACGCGCCCCCCGGCATCCAGCAGGCGCCGGACGACAGCGCTGCCGAGCGCTCCGGTCCCGCCGGTCACCACCGCTCCGAGTCCGCTGAAGGCCACCATGGCGTCTCCTCCTTCGCCGATCGCTTCTTCGACGGGGCTGGCGGACCCCGCGAGACGGCGCATCCTCCCGCCATCGGCCCCTCTCGCCGTCCCATCGCCATGGCAGGATAGGTTCTGGGCGCCGCAATCACGTAGAAAAACGCACTTTTATCGGATGCAAACCTTGGCGGCAATTTTTTTGTGCAGTTTGGCCAGAATCCGTTATCATGCGGCCTTGGGGGCGTGGAGGGAGACCCACGCTTCGCACATTTCGATCTTGCCGGTTGCCTCGCTCGCGGCGTACGGAGCGGGGGGGCGGTAACCATCAAGGAGAGAGACATGAATCGCATACTGACTCGCACGGTGGCCATCGCAGCCGCGGCTGGTTTCGCCGCGGCGGCGTCGGCCCAGTCGACCATCTATTTCAGCGACTTCGAGACCGACGGCGGCGGCTGGGAGGCCAGCGGCGTGACCGGCGACTGGGAGCGCGGGATTCCCGTGGGCTTCAGCAGCGGCATCAGCAGCATCGAGCCGGTCGGCGGCTTCTCCGGCGAGTTCGTCTGGGGCACCGTCATCGGCGGCGACCACAGCCCCAATGCCGACGAGGATCTGACCCAGAAGTTTGATTTCACGGGCCTGACCGACATCACGCTCAACTTCCAGGAGTGGATCTCGACCGGCGGGGCCACGTTCGACATGGCCCAGGTCTTCGTGAACGGCGATTCGCTCTATCTCTCCGATGGCGACTCGCATGAGGCGTGGCGGCCCGTTTCGCTCGACCTCAACGCGTATGCCGGCCTGAGCGAAGTGGAGATCACCTTCAACCTCCTCACCACCGCCGTCGTCGAGCGCGTCGGCTGGTACATCGACGATGTCGAGATCACAGCGGTGCCCACGCCCGGCGCGCTGGCCCTGCTCGGCCTCGGCGGCCTGGCGGTCGCTCGGCGCCGCCGCTGATCGCCCCCGGGGCCCTGTGGAGGGGGCCTCGAAAGCAGATTCGATGCAGAGAGAGGCGGATCACTCCGGTGGTCCGCCTCTTTGCCTTTTTGCTGGCCCAACTTGACGTATGCCCGCATAGGCATATATTCCTCCCATGGCCCGCTCCCCCACCACCCTCGACGCCTTCACCGCCGTGGCCGAGCCTCGGCGCCGGGAGGTGCTGGGGGCCCTGGCGAATGGGGAGCAGGCGGTGGGTGATCTGGTGATCACCCTCGGCTGGCCCCAGCCGCAGGTCTCCAAGCATCTCGGGGTGCTGCGCGAGGTCGGGCTGGTGACGGTGCGCAGGAGAGGGCGGCATCGCATGTACAGCATCAACGGGGAGCAATTGAAGCCGATTCACGATTGGGTCCAGATGTTCGAACGGTTCTGGACACACCATCTCGACCGCATCAAGGAGCGGGCGGAGCGCCAGGCGCAGCAGGAGCCGCCCGAGTCGAATCAACCAGAGGAGAAGTAGCCGTGCTGACAGAGACATCCGAGCAGACGATTCACACCCTGAGCATCACGCGCGAGCTGCAGATTGCCGCGCCCGTCGAGGTGACGTTCGACGCCGTGCTGGAGGAACTCGGCGAGGGCGGGCAGGCGCCCGACGGGACATCGCTCTCGATGAAGATCGAGCGGTGGCCCGGCGGCCGCTGGTTCCGCGACCTCGGGAACAACGCCGGTCACCTTTGGGGGCACGTGCAGGTGATCAAGCCGCCGGCGCTGCTGGAGATCTGCGGCCCGATGTTCATGTCGTACCCGGCGGTCAACCACATCCAGTACCGGCTGGTTGCGGATGGCAAGGGCACGAAGCTGACGTTCACGCATCGGGCGATGGGCGAGATTCCGCAGGAGGTTCGCTCGGGAGTGAACCAGGGATGGGAGCGGGGCCTGAGCCGCATCCGCGAGCACGCCGAGGGGCGCGGCGGGCGGGGCCGCTGACGCCATAGAGTCGCCCGGCCGCGCGCCGATGGCGCACGCGCTGCGAGCAAACCCGAGGCCCCGGCGGAGTCAGGGGCGCCCGAGAGGAGGAATCCGGATGGAGCAGCCGAAGCCCGAGAAAGAGCACCAGTGGTTGCAGCGCCTGGTCGGCGACTGGACCTACGAGATGGAAGCGATGATGGGGCCGGACCAGCCAGGCGAGAAGGCGAGCGGTCACGAGACCGTGCGCTCCGTGGGCGGTCTGTGGACCGTCGGCGAGGGCGCCTGCCCGGGGCCCGATGGCAGTCCGGGCCAGACGATCATGACGCTGGGCTATGACCCGCAGCAGAAGCGGTTCGTCGGGACGTTCGTCGCCTCGATGATGACGCACCTGTGGGTGTATCGCGGCGAGCTGGATGCCGAGGGCAGAACGCTCCATCTCGAGGCCGAGGGGCCGAGCTTCACGAACCCGGGCGCGATGGAGATATACCGCGATTCAATGGAAATCGTCAGCGACGACCATCGCATTCTCCGGTCGGCCATGCGCGGCGAGGGTGGCGCATGGACGACGTTCATGACTGCGCATTATCACCGGAAGAGATGACAACGGGCGCGCTCGCCGCGGCGGCGGGCCGGCCCACGGCCTCTCGCCAATGTCTGCGAGTGCACAAAGGAGACCACGATGCCAGAGTCCGCGGAGATGACGATGACCCCCGAGCAGGCCCGCGCCGCCTGCGACGCAGGCATGCACGCCATGGCGATGATCCGATGGATGACCGGGCGCACCGTCGCCGATCTGACGCCGGAGCAGTGGCTGCACCAGGTGGCGCCGGGAACCAATCACCCGATGTTCAATTTCGGGCACCTCGTCCGCTGTGATGGCAACTTCTGCCTCGCCGCGGGCGGCCGCTCCAGTGTGCCAGAGTCGTACGGCCCGCTCTTCGACGGTGGCGCCGGCCCTGTGACGGACGCCAAGGCGTATCCGAAGCCAGCGGAGCTGCTGAAGGTGGCCGAGCGTGCGCGGGCGGAACTGGTGGCCCACCTTGAGGGTCTCTCCGGCGCCGAGCTCCTGGCGCCCTTCGATGAGCCGCGGCTGAGCTTCGTTGCTCCCACGCTCGCGCACCTGCCGGGATTCATTGCGCTGCACGAGGGCTCGCACACCGGGCAGATCATGATCGTGCGCCGGGCGCTGGGGCTCCCGGGCGTGCTCGGCGGCGGAAGCTGAGCGAACCGGAGACGGAAGAATCAGGAGACTGCAATGACCACAGACACATCCACAGCAGCGCATCCGCCGAGCGCGACCCGCGGCGAGTGGCTCGAGGCGCGCAAGGCGCTGCTGGAGCAAGAGAAGGCTCTGACCCGCGAGTACGACGCCATCAACGCCCAGCGCCGTCGGCTGCCGATGGTTCGCCTCGACAAGCAGTACACCTTCGATACCCCCGAGGGCAGGCGCACGCTCCTCGACCTGTTCGAGGGCCAGCGCCAGCTCATCATCTACCACTTCATGTTCGATCCGGAGTGGGAGCAGGGCTGCACCGGCTGCACCGGGTTCATCGACGCCCTCGGCGATCTCTCGATGCTGGCCGACCGCAACACGACCCTCGCCCTCATCTCCCGCGCGCCCCTGCCGAAGCTCGAGGCGTACAAGGCCCGGCGCGGCTGGAATCACCGCTGGTTCAGCAGCTTCGGCAGCGACTTCAACTACGAGTTCCACGCCACGCTCGACGAGCGGATCGCCCCGCCGGTCTACAACTACCGCGACAAGGCCGAGATGGAAGCCCGCCGCGGCGAGCCGTGGTTCGGCAAGGGCGAGTCGCACGGGCTGAGCGTCTTCTTCCGGATCGACGACGACATCTTCCACACGTACTCGACCTACGCCCGCGGCGTGGAAAGCCTGACCGACGCGTATCGACTGCTCGACGTCACCCCCTGGGGCCGCCAGGAGGATTTCGAGGATTCCCCCTCAGGGTGGCCGCAGCGCCCGACCTATGGTTGAGCCGGAAACCCGGCGCTTTCCCGCGCTTCGGCGCCGCATGACTTGATGTCTGCCTTCCCATCATCCCGGAGAACCAGCCATGGATCGCCAGGGCGTCGCCTGTTCCGCCCGCCTGCTCATTGGCGATGACCGTCACACCGCGAAGGCCGGCGGCGACGCTTCCCTGGAGGCCCGTATCGTGGCCAAGCCGGACTGGATTGTTCCTGCAATGAGAGTGGTTGGCGCCGCGGTGCTCTGCGCGTTGTGCGTGGCGGTCAACGCTGGATGCACAAGCCGACCCGACGGCGCGACGATCGCGACTGAGCCTGAGCCGTCGGCCGAACCGGCCCGGGCGCCCCGGTTCGATGCGCTTGTCGATTCCCTGGTCGCTTCCGAAGCCCTGGATCGCGGCGTGCCGG
>CAYMJK010000534.1:0-3220 GCA_964390535.1 uncultured Phycisphaeraceae bacterium
CGAAGCTCCTCAGAGGCTCGGGTCATCCGCGGCATGGCCCGCAGCAGCCGATGCACCACCTCGCCATGCTCCCCCAGCCGGGCGAGCAGCCGCGCCTGCTGCGCCTCCGCCCACGCCCGGTCGTCGATCGTGAGCGCCGGATCCATGAGGAACTCGGCGATGATGTCCAGCGTGCC
Organism: uncultured Phycisphaeraceae bacterium; assembly: GCA_964390535.1. Lineage (GTDB taxonomy): Bacteria > Planctomycetota > Phycisphaerae > Phycisphaerales > UBA1924 > CAYMJK01. Next base: position 177 of record CAYMJK010000534.1, read on the forward strand.
CGGCGAATCCACCTCGCGGGCATCCAGCTTCTGCTCCACCATCATGCGCAGCAGCGTGTTGCGCTGCTCGCGCAGGTCATCGGGGAGCGTGCGGGCCCTGGCCCGGGCGCGGTCGTACTCCCCCAGCGCCAGGTACGACCGTGCGAGGAAGTGGGCATCCTGCGCCGGGAGCCGGGCCTCCAGCCGCTCAGCCTCCTGATACTCGCTGACCACCGTCTCGTAGTTCTTCTGCTCCGCCAGCCCAAGGGCGCTCTGCCCGAGATAGACGGCGCGGGCCCGGAGGATGTGGAACTGCTGGCGGCGCCCGCGGGTGAAGCCGGGGTCGCCGGCGAAGGGGGCGATCGACTGGTTGAGCGTCTCCAGCGCCGCCGCGTACTGCTGCGCCTCGATCTGCTGTTCGGCGCCGTCGAGCAGGCGCCGGAAGTCCGGACCCGGGTTGGACCGGACCGCATAGAGCAGGCCGGCGGCCAGGATGGCCAGCGCCAGCAGCGCCGCCGGCGCCTGCCAGACATTGCGCCAGCGCCCGGGGAGCGATGTCCCATCCTCGCCATCAGAGCCCTGTGCCGCGGCAGGCGGCGCAGGCGCAGCGGGGGCGGCGGCCCCGTGGGGGTCGTGAGGCTCTTGAGGCGTGGTGTTGGGCTCGCTGTCGCTCAATGCCGCCCTCCCCGCGCAGTTTCCGCGCGGCGGAGGGGTGGACGCAAGGGGGGCGCCAGAGGTGGGCTCACGCGGAGGCGCGGAGGCCCGGAGGGGGAGGGGGGGCTGGAGTCAGGAGGGGTGGCGCCGCCGGCGCCATTCGCGCAGCGACCTTCGGCAATCCTTGACCTACCGCCGCCTGCCTCCCCCTCCCCATCCTGCCCCCATCTGTGGCATCTGTGGATGACTCCCCCGTCAGGCGTCCGGCGCCTCCGGCTCCGGCTCCACCGGCGGCAGGGCGATCACCACTGCCGTGATGCCCAGCGTGTCGCCGCGGTGGCGGAGGTCGGGGGTGGCGAGGCCGAGGAGGGCAATGGGGGCGAGGGGGTACTTGATCACATTGCGGACGAGCGCCTGCCAGAGGCGCGGGCGGACGAGCATGCCGGGGCGATGGTCGGCCGGGCGCACGCTCACGACAGCGCAGCGCGCCAGCCACTTGCCCGGCGTGCGCCCGAAGATCCATTCGCTGAGCGTCGAAAGCGCGCAGCCGACGATCACCGTGCCCACCAGCGGAGCGAAGTCGAGCGAGGCGCCGACCCCCACCGCGCCGCCGCCACCCCCACCGGGAAACCCCCATCCCCCACCGACGCCATCGGGCGCGATCGCCAGCCCGCCGAGCAGATCGCCCAGCAGCCCCCCGCCGAGCCCTGCCAGCCCGGACGCCAGCAGCCACGCCAGCGACGCGTCCACCGCGCCTGCCGCCAGACGCAGGCGGGCCGGGGCGAGGGCGGCGCCATCCGGGAGCATGATCGCCCGGCGCTCGTCGCCGCGGACGATGAAGACGAGGGCCGCGGCGGAGACCAGCACGAGCGTGATCGCCAGCAGGCGGAACTCCGCGGGTGAGACCGGGCCGGGGCTGCTGGCGAGGCCATCGTAGAGGGCGGCGCCATCGTCGGTGGAGATCTCGATCATGCGGCGCGGGTTCCACGGCGCTTTGGGCGACTCGGCCTCCGGATCGCGCCAGCTCACGATGATGCGGCGCGAGCCATCGAGGCCGCAGACGGCGGCGCCGGGGTCCAGACCATCGAGCAGCGCCACCTGTGCGGGGCGCGATCCGGAGAGGTCGCGCACGCGGAGGGTGGCGGCGGCGGGCCAGTCGGTGATGATGATGCGCCCGCCGATGGACCAGAGGCGCGCGCCTTCGCGGGACTCGCCCGATGCCGCTTCCACCGGGGCGAGGGCTGTCGGGGACCATTCGACGAGCGCCGCGGGAGCTGCAGCGCGGCCGGGATTCAATTCGGCATCCGGGCTGGAGGCGGCGCGGCCGGTCCACAGCGTCAGGGCGCCCGCCTCGTCAGCAGCCCACAGGCCGATCCCATCGCGCAGCGCGACCAGGCCGATGGCGCCGGCGGGCGGTGCCGCGGCGGCGGGCGGGATCTCGAGCGGAGTCCATCCGGATGGGTCCAGGCGCCAGAGCTGGTGCGCATCGCCCCCGTCGCCAGCGAGCAGCGCATGCAGGCCGCTGCGCGCGCCGGCGACATCGAGCAGCGCCCCGGCGCCGGGGAGCGGGCGCTCTGTCTGCAATCGGCCGCCATCGACATACTGCCAGCCGGCGCCGAGCGGGCTGTGGCGGACGCCGACGCGGTAGATGCTGCGGAGCATCTCGGCGCCGCTGGCAGCCTTGCGCGCGGGCGTGAGCAGCCAGGCCTCGGCGCCCCATGCGGCGAGCGCCTCGGGGCGCTGGGCGAGGCGGGTGACGATGCGCAGCGTTCCCGAGGGAGCGCCGGGCGCCCGCGAGTCTGCCGCCTCCCCCGGCCCACCCGAGCCGCTTGCAGCGCCGGCACGCGGGGGGACGTGCCAGAGGGTGAACCCCTGCTCGTCGGCGGGGAGCACGAGCCAGCCGTGCGACGGGCGCTCGGTGGCCGGGGAGGCTGCGCCGAGTTGCGCGCGCGCCGGGGCGCAGCAGAGGGCGAGGGCTATGACGAGGATGCAATGTGCCGCGATTCGTGCGCTCACGGCGACAGCGCCCCGGCCAGCGGAGCATCCTCGACGCGCCGGACCTCCCCCGGGCTGATGCGGTTGCGCAGCAGGTGCTGGTTCAGGTTGAACATGCCGGGGCTGGGCGTCCGGCCCCAGGCGCGGAAGTCGGAGAGGCTCATGCGGATGCGGGCGCCGTTGTCGTGGGGGTTGTCGTGGGGGCCGTGGGCCGTGATCATTGCTTCGCTCGGCATGCGCACATCGCTCGCCTGGTCGCGGCGGGAGAACTGGATGTAGTCGGTGAGAGTGGAGGTCACGGCCGCGCGGTCGCCGCGCAGGAGCGTGACTTCCGCCGGCTCCATCGTCTCCGGCGCCACGTGCAGGCTCATCCGCCCCCAGCGGGCATCGGTGGAGACCACGAGCGATCGGCCATC
>CAYMJK010000535.1:0-5532 GCA_964390535.1 uncultured Phycisphaeraceae bacterium
CGCCGCCCCCGCCGGCGCCGCCGCCCCCGCCCCCGCCGCTGCCGGCCGCGCCACCGCCACCCCCGCCGCCGCCGGAGAGGTCGTCGATGGTCGTGCCGACATTCGTTCCGTGGCTTCCGCTGCCGCCACCGATGCCCGAAGTCCCCGCGGCGCCGTGTCCTCCGGCGCCCCCGGTCTTGCCGTTGGCGCCGTTGCCTCCGCCGAACGAGCCGCCATCGCCGAAGCCGCCGCCCCCGCCTCTGACGCCCGGCAGCCCGGGGGCGCCGGCGCCATCGGACAACTTCGTCTCGCCTCCTGCGCCGCCGCCGCCGAACCCTGTGGCCCCCGCGCCAGCCTGTCCAAGTGACATGATGGGCTCGCCCGGCGATCCGGGGAGGCCCGGCGATCCCTGGAGTCCGGCCGTTCCGCGCGTCCCCGGCGAGCCGATGACGCCGCCGACTCCTCCTGTCCCGCGGACACCGAAGATGCCGCCTGCGCCGCCGACGCCGCCCACGCCGGGATTGTCGGCGCCGGCGCCGCCCGCCCCTGCGCCCGGCCCCGCGGACCGGCCGTCTGCCGCGGCGTCGATGATCGCGCCCGGCGCCATGTGGAGGTCATTGAGCACGCGGATCAGGCCCGGCTCGTTGCCTCTGATCCGGAGCACGTCGCCATCGAGGAGGTTGAGGTCACCTTCGACGATGAACGTGCCGGCGTCGAATCGGACGGGCACGCCGCGGATGCTTGCGGGCGCCTCGCCGGTGGTGGTGTTGAGGATGAAAACGTCTGCCCCGGCCGAGGCCGCCAGGCCCGCTGCCGCCGAGATAACCGCCAGATTGATCTGATTCCGCATGACACTACCTTTCGTGTTCAGTCGGGGGGGTTGCCGGGGCGGCCCCGCGCCGCTCCCTTCGGAACGCGAAAACGCGGCCGGCGCCCGGCAAGCGAAATCCCGCGCCACGGGATGGAGCGATCGAAACCCGTGTTACCGGGCCTCCGGATTCGCGGCGATCGCGCCTCGATTGGGGGTTGCGTTTCCGGTTCGGTGCGGGACAATGAACGGCGTTGGAGGGGACCTGGCTGTGCCAGAAAGGTCGGAACGCCTCATCGAGAACCGAGAGCCAGATCAGACCGAGGCCACCGCCCTGCTGCTGGCCACGCGCCGCCGCCCGGGTGGCGACGCCGCCGGCAGGCTGGCGCCCCTGGTCTATGACAACCTGCGCCGGCTCGCCGCCGACCGCCTCGGGCCCGGCGCCGACTGGACCTGCCAGCCCACCGCGATCGTCCACGAGGCGTATCTGCGGATGGTGGACCAGTCGCAGGTGGACTGGCAGAGCCGGACCCACTTTTTCGCCATCGGCGCGGAGATGGTCCGCCGCGTGATCGCCGACGAGGCGAAGCGCCGCGGCGCTCAGAAGCGCGGCGGGGGGTGGGGGCGCATCACCCTCGACGGCGCCGCCCTCGAGCAGCCGGCCGAGCCGATCGATCCGCTCGCGCTGGAGGAGGCGCTGACCCGCTTCGCCGGGATCGACGCCCGGGCTGCCCGGGTGGTGGAACTGCGATTCTTCGGGGGGCTGACCGAGGCGGAGGCGGCGACAGCGCTCGGCGTCTCCGAGCGCACGGCCCGCGGCGACTGGCGCACAGCGCGGGCGTGGCTGCGGCGAGAACTGGCGGGGGCTGACGCCGATGACCACTGATCTCTACACCCGGGCCAAAGACGTCTTCCTGCGGGTCTGCGACGCCCCGCGCGAGGATCGCGCCGCCATCCTCGCCGCGGCGTGCGATGGGGACAGCGCCCTGCGGACCGAAGTCGAGACCCTGCTCGTCTACGACGAGGACGAGGCCGGGTTCGATGCCGCCGGGGCGCTGACGCCGGGCGACCGCGTCGCGCAGTACACCATCGTGCGGATCATCGGCACGGGGGCGATGGGGCTGGTGTACGAGGCGCAGCAGGAGCGGCCGAGCCGGACTGTCGCGCTCAAGATCGTGCGCTCCGGCGTCTCCTCGGCATCGCTGCGCCGGCGGCTGGAGCACGAGGCGGCTGCGCTGGCGCGGCTTCAGCATCCGGGGATTGCTGCGGTGTACGAGACGGGCCTGGACGAGGAGGCCGGGGCGCCGTTCTTCGCCATGGAGCTCGTCCGCGGAGAGCCGCTGACACAGGATGCGGCCCGGCGCGGTCTCTCCGTCGAGGCGCGCGTCGAACTGCTCGCCTCGATCTGCGATGCGCTGCAGCACGCCCACCAGCGCGGCGTGATCCACCGCGATCTCAAGCCGTCGAACATTCTCGTGGATGAGGGCGGCCGGGCCCGCGTGCTGGACTTCGGCATCGCCCGCATCACCGCGCCGGATGCCGCCCAGGCCATCCGCACGCTCCCCGGGCAGGTGATCGGCACGCTGGCGTACATGAGCCCCGAACAGGCCGCGGGCGACCCCGAGGCGATCGACGCCAGAGCCGACATCTACGCGCTCGGCGCCATCGCCCACGAACTGCTCGCGGGCGCCCTCCCGCTGGACATCGTCGGCAAGCCGATCCCCGAGGCGCTGCGGATGATCCAGGAGCACCCGCCGCCGCGCCTGGGCGCGGTGGACCGGGGGCTGCGCGGCGACCTCGAGATCATCGTCGCCACCGCGCTCGAGAAGGAGCCCGATCGCCGCTACCAGTCCGCCGAGAGCATGGCCGGCGATCTGCGCCGGGCCCTGCGCAACGAGCCCATCGTCGCGCGCGCGCCGACGACCTTCTACCAGATCCGCAAGTTCACGCGCCGACACCGGCCGCTCGTGGCCGCCGCGGCCCTCGTGATCGTCGCGATGGTCGGGGCAACCGCGATCTCCGTCCGCCAGGCCGGCGTCGCGATGGCCGCCCGCGACGTGGCGGAGGACCAGAAGCTCCGCGCCGACCGGGAGACCGCCGCGGCCCTCCGCGAGGCCCAGCGCGCCATGCTCGCCGGCGCCGCCGCCGCGATCAACGACGCCGACCCCATCAGCGCCCGGCGCCTGCTCGATGGCGCCGATGAGAGCATCCGCGGGTGGCCGTGGCGATACTGGAACGCGCGGCTGGACCAGAGCGTCGCTGTGATCGGCTCAGGCGGCGAGCGCATCGCGGGGGCGTGGCTGAGCTCCGATGGCGACGAGGTCATGACGATTGACGCCACTGGCGCGGTGCGCCGCGGCTCTCCGTGGCGGCCCGATGGCGATCTGCCGCGCATCGCCAGCCTCGCGGCGCCGGTCGCGCTGGCCGAAGCCACCGCCGACGGGCGCCGGATCATCGCCGTCTGCGGTGAGGATCGCCGCAGCCTGAACATCTTCGACGCCGCCGATGGCCGGCTCATCGAGCATGTGGCCGATCTCGAAGCCCCCGCCGGGCTCCTGCAGGTGTCGGGCGACGGACGCGTGATCTGCGTGGGGACCAAGTCGCGCAGTTCAGCCCAGCCTGCCGAGGATATCCGGGTGTGGCGGGCCGACGGCCCCGGCGGCGCCTGGCGCGGCCGGCCCGCCCCCGACGCGGAGGAGCGGCACGCCACCTCCGGGCTCGCCCTGAGTCGCGACGGGCGCTGGCTGGCTTCTGGATTCACGGGCGCCGCGCTCGCGGATACCACGGACATGCGCCTTCTGTTCTTTGAGGAGCTGACCCGCGGCAGTCTGCAGTATGCGATCTCCGACGATGGCCTCCGCCTCGCCACGGGCGGCGAGGACAAGGTCATCCGCCTCTGGGATGCGCCGAGCGGCGCCGTGATCCAGACCCTGCACGGGCACGCCGGAGACATCACCGCCCTGGCGATCGATCGCGCCGGCGAGATGCTCGCCTCGGCCGGCCAGGACCTCACGATCCGCCTCTGGGATGTGCGCAGCGGCGAGCTGGTCGCTGCGCTTCCCGGCCACACCGCCCGCGTGGACACGCTCCGGTTCGCTGCGGGCGGGCTGCTCATGTCGATCGCGAGGGATGGCTCGGTGCGCCTCTGGGATCGCGCGCCGGAGGAGGGCGCCTCGGTGCTGCGCGGGCACGAGAGCTACATCTACGCCGCCTGCTTCACGCCTGACGGCTCGCGCATCATCTCCGGCGCGTGGGACTGGACGATCCGGCTGTGGGACGCCGCCGGTGGCGCCTCGCTCGGCGTCTTGCCCGAGGAACCGACCGGCGCGGGGGCGGACGCCGGCGTCGTTACCGCGCTGGCGGTCTCGCCCGATGGCCGCTGGCTCGTCTCCGGTCACAAGGCGTCGGAGTGGGGCAGTTCGCACGCCTGGCTCTGGGATCTGCAGACCGGTCGGCGCACGCTGGATCTTGGCGGCGGCCAGGGGGGCGTCTGCGGCATCGTCTTCGGGCCCGATGGCAGTCGCCTCTGGATCGCCTGGGATTACCACGGGATCGACGGGCTCGACCTCGGCGCGCTCGGCGCCGGCGAGGCGCCAGCCGAAGTGGCGCGCACCAGGCTCCTCCACCGGGGCTCCCCTCGGTCGATCGCCATCAGCCCCGACGGGCGCGAACTGGCCTGCGGCAACATCAACGGATTGATCACGATCCGCGACGCCGCCACGGGCGAGGTGCTCCGCCGCCTCGAGGGTCACACCGCGTGGGTCGCCGACCTGGCGTATCACCCCAGCGGGCGCCAGCTCGCCAGCGCTTCGGCGGACGGAACCGCGCGCCTGTGGGACGCCCGGACCGGCGAGTCGCGCGTGCTCAAGGGCCACTGGGACAAGGTTTACGCCCTGGCCTTCTCGCCGGAGGGCGATCTGCTCGCCACCGGGTCCGAGGACACGACGATCCTCCTGTGGGATGTCGCCGCCGGCGATCAGTTGACGCAGTTGCGCGGCCACGGCGCGTACATCTACTCCCTCGCCTTCTCGCCCGATGGCGCCCGGCTGGTCAGCGGTTCCGGCGACCACACCGTGCGCATCTGGGACACCGCCCCCGTGCACGAGCGATGGCAGGCCCGCGCCGGCGACCGCGAGTGATACCGGCGCCTCGAAACATTCAGTTCCGCCGGATCACCACCGCCGTCATGTCGTCGCCCGACTCGACATCGCCGGCGAACCGGGCAACCTGCGCCAGCAGGCTGTCGATCATGTCCGCGGCGCTGCGGCTGCCACAGTCGCGCAGCGCCGCCTTAAGCCGCTCGATCCCGAAGCGCTCGCCGCGGGCGTCGGCGGCCTCGTACACGCCGTCGGAAACGATCAGCATGGCGTCCCCCGGCGCCAGCGTCACACAGTGGTCCTGCGCGAAGCGCACCTGCGGGACCACGCCCAGCGGCGGCCCGGTGGCGTCCACCTGCTCGATGACGCCGGTTGCGCCCCGGCAGATCAGCAGCGGCCCGTGCCCCGCGGAGGCGATCCGCAGCGACTCACCCTCGATCGCGGCGGCGAACATGGTGACGAAGTTGCCATCCGCGGCATCCTCCCAGAGGGAGTCGCTCAGGGCCGCCAGCCCCTCCGCCAGCGATGGCCCGGCGCGGCGCAGCAGATCGCGGGCGTGGGCCCTGCAGGTCGCGGCCGTCAGCGCTGCCGCGACGCCGTGGCCGGCGGCATCCGCCAGCATGATGATCGCCTCGACGCCCTCGCGCG